>NZ_JACSOE010000017.1:0-76309 GCF_014349115.1 Alteromonas sp. BZK5
CGCCGACGGACCTGTACCTCAACAAATAACTCGCCTACTAGAGGATGTAGCAAGTAAAGACGACAGGGTAATAATAGCGTCGAATAGTCACAATGTGGGGCTAGCAAGTAGCATGAACTCAGTTGCTGACTTCGGTATGCAGTTTAACCCATCGTTTTTCATAAGAATGGATGCGGATGATATTTCTGAAGAAAACCGCCTTTTACGTCAAATCACCTACCTTAAAAAGCACAGCAATATTTCTGTATTAGGATCAGCGCTAACAGAAGTCAACGAAAGTGGTGTTAAAGTTGGCGCGCGAGTAATGCCCGCTTCGCACAGGCAGATCGTTCGTATCTTGCCGAGACGATGCTCGCTTAACCATCCAACAGTAGTTATTCGTTACAATGTATTTAATGATGGGCATCGTTACGACAGTGACTTGTTAAACACACAAGACTATTTTTTCTGGATAACCTTAGCGTCTAAGGGGTATATCTTTAGGAACTTAAAAGATCGACTTTTGAAGTTCAGACGAGTTAATAACTTTTATAAACGTCGAGGCTTAAGTAAGTCGCTCAACGAGTTCAGAGCACGTTTATATGCCATACGTAAATTAAAGCAACTTTCACCCTATAACTTTTTTTACGCTTGTGGTGTCTTAGCATTGAGGTTAATGCCTGGAAAAGTGGTTAAACTTGCCTATAAACTTGATAGACATTTACTGGAAAGGTTTGGTAAACATTGAGCGTCGGCGTTGTTGTTATACTATTTAATCCTGATGTTGAGCACGTGCGTAGTCTCATCGATGCGTTTTGTGCCCCTGACTGGAACGTCATCTTAGTTGATAATTCTCCAAGTCCTCAGCAGGCTCTTTTAACAACTGATGTTACTTATCTTCATTACCCCTCAAATATTGGTATCGCCCACGCTCAGAATGTCGGCTTGAAAGTACTCTTTAATGAGGGAAGCGACTACGCCTTTTTGCTTGATCAAGATAGCTTCTTCTCTCCCGATATTGCTGTTGAGTTAGTGAGGCAATTCCATGACCTTGAGCAACGTTCCCCAATTGCAGCCATAGGCCCTTCGATCTATTGCCAATTTTCAGAGTGTGTCGATCAGGGTGTTCTGCAAAAAGGGAAGCAGGTTTCCGAAAAGTTAAAAACAGTAAAGCAAATCATTGCCTCAGGCATGTTAATTTCCAAACGTGCTTTTGAACGCGTGGGTGAAAAAGAAAATGAGCTCTTTATCGATGGCGTTGATCACGAATGGTGCTGGCGTGCTCGAGCCAAGGGCATGGTTATCTATCAGTCGCTCAGTGCATGTATGCCTCATCGACAAGGCGATGATAGAGTGAAAGTTTGCGGTGTGACATTCAAGCAGGGCGCACCGATAAGGCTCTACTATCAGTTTCGTAACGTACTCATTTTAGCGCGCCGCCATTACGTTCCTCTTTATTGGAAACTTCGTCATGTTTGTGCAATACCTCTGAGGTATCTTGTAAACAGATATTGCTTTGAGCAAGGAAAAACGCGAGGCGCTTTCATGTGGGCAGGACTCAAAGATGGATTAAAACGCAAAACCGGCCCCATAGAGCATGCACTAATTCCAAAAAGTAGTGTGAAAAAAAGCGACACTTGATGTGTAGGAAAGGAAGGACAAATCATAAACGCTTTCACTATTATGGTGCATTAGATATTATTTATCCCTAATTTTGTGCTTTTATCGGTGGTTTTGAGCTGTTTTGCTCATTTTCAATACACAGACGCTCTAAAAAGGTAATTGGAACATCGATTGCATTAGTCTTGCGAACAACAGTGAATATATCTCAGCTTAAGGAATAACAAACGGCTGAAAGTCGTCTTAGGCGTGTATTTAGGATTTTAAAAAAGGATATTAACTATGAGTCAGGTTAAAAAAGCGGTAATCCCTGTAGCGGGCCTTGGGACGAGAATGCTCCCAGCAACGAAAGCTATTCCAAAAGAGATGTTGCCAGTGGTTGATAAGCCATTGATCCAATACGTGGTAAGCGAATGTGTTGCTGCAGGACTAAAAGAAATTATCCTAGTAACGCACGCGAGTAAAAACAGTATTGAAAACCACTTTGATACCTCTTTTGAGCTAGAAGCCACACTAGAAAAGCGTGTAAAACGCCAACTGTTAGAAGAAGTTCAGTCAATCTGTCCAAAAGATGTAACTATCATGCATATTCGCCAAGGCGTTGCGAATGGACTTGGTCACGCAGTACTTTGCGCTCGACCTCTGATTGGCGATGCGCCATTTGCGGTAGTACTACCTGACGTCATTATTGATGATGCAGCAAGTAATCCTAAAAAGGATAACCTTGCAGACATGGTTGCCAAATTTAACACCAGCCGAGTAAGCCAGGTCATGGTTGAGCAGGTTCCAGACGAAGATATCTCTAAATTTGGTATCGCAGACCTAGACGGCGCGGCAATTGCGCCAGGTGAGTCAGCGAAGATTCACAAAATGGTTGAGAAGCCGCCTCGCGACGAAGCACCTTCTGACCTTGCCGTTGTAGGCCGATACGTTCTGTCAGAAAAAATCTGGGATCTGTTAGAGTTCACGCCTCCAGGAGCCGGTGGTGAAGTTCAGCTTACTGATGCTATTGATGCATTGATGAAACTTGAACAAGTTGATGCTTACTACATGAAAGGTAAGAGTCACGATTGCGGTAGTAAGTTGGGTTACATGAAAGCTAACGTTGAATATGCGTTACGTCACCCATCGTTAGGCGACGAATTTAAAGAATACTTAGCTTCTGTTGTTAAATAGTCTTACTAGGGCTTGTTGATCTTTAGTGTAGATGAAAGAACAGCAGGCCTAAGGCAATTAAATAGCTTTAAACGATTAAAAATGCGCCCTTGCGGCGCATTTTTTGTGTGTGGAGCCAGCGTACCGCCTTTTCGCTTTAGTCCTTCTATCTTACCTGTACATAGCCTTCAATTTTATTAAGCATCTTTTCACCGATACCTTTCACTTGAGTTAATTGTGCGACCTCAAGAAACGGGCCTACTTCTTCACGATATTTAATAATAGCTTTCGCTTTAGATTGTCCAACGCCGGGTAGGGTAATTAATTGCTCTACGGTCGCCGAGTTTAAATCGATACGTTGTTGTTGGCTTGTACCTTCATTAGCTTGTGCATTTCCACTATCCGCTGGTTGAGCGTGAACCGCTGGCGTTTGAATGGCTAGTGCAGATAGTACGAGTAAACCTGAGATTAATTTTTTCATCATCTTTCCTTGTATGTTGCTAAGCGCGCCATAAAGCGTTATCGGCGCAATATTTAAGTAAATGGGTTTAAGTCATGTACCAAAGCGCGCTGACTTTTGTAACCTAGATGCAAGCGGAGCAGGCCTCTTCAAAAATTTCCTGTCTTCTGTTGTGACCAAGTTACAAAGCTCAGCACACTTCAACGTGTACAAAGGAAATAATAAAGGTGAACGAGAAAAGCGGTAGTCCAGTTTTAGTACAGTTTAAAGCAGGGGAGTGATTAATAGAGGCATAAAAAAAACGGGCTATTAAGCCCGTTTTGAAATAATTTAAAGGTGTAAGCTAAAATGCTTATAGGCGGTCAAGAAGCGCCTGAGTGAACTCGGTTGTACCTGCTTCACCACCAAGGTCACGTGTTGTGCGATCGCCAGATTCGATCACGTCTTTCAGTGCTGCGCGAATTTTCTCTGCTTTATCGCCCATGTTTAGGTACTCAAGCATTTGCGCTGCTGCCAAGATTACTGACGTCGGGTTAGCTAGGTTCTTACCAGCAATGTCTGGTGCAGAACCGTGAACGGCTTCGAAGATTGCACAATCTTCACCGATGTTTGCACCTGGTGCCATACCAAGACCACCGACAAGACCAGCACATAGGTCAGATAGAATGTCACCGAAAAGGTTAGTCGTAACGATAACGTCAAACTGATGCGGGTTCATCACAAGCTGCATACAGCAGTTATCAACGATCATTTCAGCTGACTCGATGTCAGGATAACGCTCACCAACTTCACGGGCTACTTTAAGGAAAAGACCTGATGTTGACTTAAGGATGTTAGCTTTGTGAACAGCTGTTACTTTCTTACGACCTTCACGGCGCGCTAATTCATAAGCAAAAACAACGATTTTTTCAGCGCCGTCACGAGTGATCTTACTCATTGCTTCAGCTTCGTTACCGTCTTCTGATACAACTTGGCCAAGACCAGAGTACATACCTTGCGTGTTTTCACGAACGGTAATGATATCGATGTCTTCGTAACGTGCTTTTGTGCCTTTGAATGACATCACAGGACGAAGGTTTGCGTACAGTTTGAACTGCTTGCGAAGACTAACGTTGATTGAAGTAAAACCTTCACCAACGGGGGTCGTTAAAGGACCTTTAAGCGCAACTTTGTTTTTTGCGATTAGGTCTAAAGTTTCTTGAGGTAGAAGCTCGCCATGTTCTTCCAGTGCGACTAGGCCAGCATCGGCATAGTCATAGGCAAAGTCACAGCCAACCTTATCTAAAATTTTTGTGGTTGCATCGATAATGTCCGGGCCAATGCCGTCACCGCGAATGACTGTAATACGTTGCTGAGTCATGTGGAGGGATCCTCTGGTAATTCTGTTGTCAAAATCGTTAGGTTTATTCAATTTGTAGCTTGGCGTTTATGAGCCAATTTCTGCCTGCTTACTTATTATAATGGAAAATGTAGGGAAAAAGGGTTAAGCACTGCAAAAGTTGCCGTATTTTATACGATACCTGGCGCAAGTTATAGCCATTCGTAAAGATTAATTAAATAGCCGAGTACGATGTATTGGAGTAAATGGCGTTACTGCGCAAGCGGACAGAACAAAAGTGACCCATTAGCGTCTAGTGCGTTTACCACATCATCTCGTCGAATACCTAGGATATTTAAAAGTGTTTTGATATTGATATCCTGAAGTAATGGATAAATATCCTGATTAAATAAGCATGCTTTGGCGAGAGCGAAGCTCAACACCAGAATTGCTTGTTCCTTTTGAAGTGATTTAGGAACGTCCGTACTTACTTTACTGCATTGGTGTATAACGGCACGCCACGTCGAGCTTTGATGCCAACTTCCAGCAAGTTCAGAAGCGATTGCTAGCCAAGGCGTGTCAGATTTGACCTTGAATGCGCTATTAATGGACACAGCTTTGCTGAGGTCGACGGGTAATGCTCGTGACACTTTAAACCCTGGTAGCGTGAACAAGGGAGTACAAACAAAGGTCATAGTCAATGCGGCAGATTGCGGCGAAAACTTCGAATCGGCGAGTTGTGCGAAATAGCTTGCAAATGAACAAGCCAATAAAGTTAATTGCTTGCACATGCCCATCAGTGGAAATTGGTTTTGCGTTAGCCGTTCTAACAGAGCAAATTGAATAAGCATGTCACCCACACGTTCAATGCCGTAGGTCAAAACCGCCTGTTTAATGCTTTTAACCGGAAGCTGAAGACGGTTGTCCTGACTCGCAGTGTGCATCAAAAAGTGATTAAACGTGGGCACGCTTTCAATTTTTTCGCAAAGTTGTTCAATATCTACATCGCGCTTTTGCAGCTCATCGATAATAGTTATAAGAGCTTTAGGGGGATGCTGAATTGCGAATGTAGAAGGTAAAAATGGTGTGCCGCCATGATTTACTCTCGCAGTGGCGGTATCAGTGTAAAGAGCAACAAAGTGCTCAAACGGCATTGATAGTGAAATGGGAGAGCGTATTGACGATAGAGGCAGCCACTTTCCATCTTCATCGTCTTGACTAAGCATAAATACGTAGCCGTGATTTTGCTGAATGTCGACTAGCGCGCCCGGTACGCCGTTTGCGTAAACCTTTGCGCCAGGTAGCACACCATTAAATAGGTTGATAAGTGGTGCAATAAGGTGACGATGATGTGCTGGAAGGCGTAAAACGATCTGAGTGAAAACCTCACGATAATCTGCTTTTTTTGTTTTAGTAGCGAAAACATTTGCTAGGAGACAAAGCCTTTGAACCATATTAAGCCGAATGTCTGCAACGTAGTTAATGGGCTTGTCTGACCGAAATGCTTTTTGAAGTTTAATGATATCCAGCCAAATCGAGAGATTGTGTTTACGCAAAAAGCGAATGATATTGGCCGTTTGGTCGCTTGGTGTTCCTTTACTTGAAAGCCAGAGGGATGCGAGTAAAGACGCAAGCACATGTTGTAAATAGTGGTCGTTTAATCGGCAAAGCTTGCCAAACAGCGCCAATAATAAAAGATGTTGAGTATCTTTGGGAAGGTCATTATCGATGTGTAACGTTGCTGCAGCAAGCGCTGGATTGGCGTTTACTAAGGTCAGGATCCGTTTAGCGATTTTCAACCAATGGTTTATACGCTGCTCGACAGAAAGTTCAGTGTTACCTAACTGAACCAGGCGTTTAAGTGTGGAAATGATGTCGCTCACTCCCCATCCTTCTAACTTTTTTGGTAACTGGAGTAAGCCCCTTCACCCCATGCAATAAGTTTGTCGTTTTCAAAAAGTAACGGTGTACATTCATCTTGCGTGGTTAAGCCGTCAGCGCGCACATGTTGTGTCCTGAAAAACATAACCTGTATCGCCGTTGCTCCTTGTCGCTTAGCTTCTGTAATGTCAGGTGAGCCTAACAAAGCCAAAACCTCTTCTCTTGTACTGCCCAACTTCAACTTGGTAATTTGCACACGGTTATATTCTTCACGGTCTTTCCAATCCATATTTTCTGGCTTATCGGGATAGAACGCGATAACCATAAAAACAAACACCGCATAAAGGGCGATGCCAGCTAAAATTAGACGAATAACCTTGGTATTCATGACCGTTACTTCTCGTTTTTCTTTACTTTAATGTTAGTGTTAATCACGAGTGGGACGCATTTCCATCACGTTGAGAGAAAGCTTGATGCTTTAATGCGTAAAACAATACTCTTTAGTAGTGTAACGCAAAACGTCTGCCAAGCATAAGTAGTAAACGTAAGCAAATGCGTCTTATCACGGTTATCGGTTATTCATTACCTTATTTTTCATTCTTCACAACGTAACACGGTTCATATGCCGTCCCCGGGAGCTTCATTCGGTGCTGTTTTACAAAGGATTCTAGCAGCGTATCGACTTTTTCCATCAGTGCACTGTCACCAGTAAGTTCAAACGGACCATGTTTTTTAATTTGGGCAATACCCTCTGCTTTAACGTTTCCTGCGACAATACCCGAAAACGCTTTTCGCAAATTAGCGGCAAGGTCACTTTTGCTTTGATCCAAATGAAGCTGAAGTGCAGCCATGCTTTCATGAGTTGGAATGAAGGGTTGTTGAAAATCTTGCTCTATCTTTAACGACCAGTTGAAGCTAAAAGCGTCACCCATGGCACATCTAAACTGCTTCACTTTTTCAAGCTGCTTCTTCATAGTGCGGGCAACTTCTTCCGGGTCGTTCACAATAATTTGATATTTTGATTGCGCTTGTGAACCAAGCGTTGCACCGACAAAGGCGTCAATAGCCTCGAAATACTCTTCGCTACCAGCAGGGCCAGTCAATATAAAAGGGAAGGGCTGCTGTGCATTTCGTTCATTCATCAAGATGCCAAGCAGGTAAAGCAGTTCTTCTGCTGTACCAACACCTCCTGGGAACACGACGATACCATGGCCCAATCTAACGAACGCTTCTAGGCGTTTTTCGATATCCGGCATGATAATGAGCTCGTTTACTATGGCATTCGGTGGCTCAGCAGCAATGATATTCGGCTCTGATATACCAATGTAACGCCCGGTTTTATGGCGCTGCTTAGCATGACCAATGGTAGCGCCTTTCATTGGGCCTTTCATTGCCCCAGGGCCGCATCCGGTACAAATATTCATATCACGTAAGCCAAGTTGATAGCCTACTTCTTTAGTGTATTTATACTCAACCTGATTTATAGAGTGGCCACCCCAGCAAACAATAGTGTTTACGCCGTCGTTACCCTCAAGTGCTTTGGCATGGCGTAGCATGTCAAAAACCATATCGGTAATGTCGTTACCTTCCGCTGGAGCGGTTTGGTGAAGAAATGCATACTTATTACCCATGTAAAGCAAGTCGCGCAGTACAGCGAAAAGATGTTCGTGTACACCACGTACGAGTTGCTCATCTACGAACGCTACCTCGGGCGGATTGACGAGCTCAATTTTTACGCCTCGTTCACGACGTATGAGCTTAATTTCAAAATTCTCATAGGGGGCGAATAGCGCTTCGAAATTGTCTTCATCAACGCCGCTGTTCAATACAGCAAGGCAGCAGTTTCTGAACATAGCGAAAAGCTCGCTATTAGTGGCATCTTGAAGGCGAGAAACTTCTACTTGCGACAGTTGGCTCATCCAGCCAACAGGGTTAAGCTGCACTTTCTTCATACTTTACTTCCTATAAGTCAGTGCTTAAATCAGTGACTACGAGATTGCGGCCGTTACGTTTCGCTTTATAAAGGTATTCATCGGCGCGCTCGAAAACCGTTTCTGTAGTATCATTTTCACCGAAACAGGTTGCGCCGAAAGAAGCGGTAATTTTTACTTTTTCTTGCTTAAATTTGAACGGCATAGCAGCGAGCTTTGTTCTAACTTCATTAAGCTTTTTATCAATATCTGCCATCTGCGTGTTAGGCAGCAGCATAACGAACTCTTCTCCCCCCCATCTGGCAACAAAATCATTTTCTGACAGGCTTTGTTTCAGAAACTTGCTCACCACTTGCAGAGTTTTGTCTCCTGCAGCGTGACCAAACCTATCGTTGATCGATTTAAAATGATCAATATCAACAACGGCAACTGCCAGAGTATCCCCACTAGATTTAAAGTGAGCATACGCTGCGTCTAATTTTTCGTTATATGCTTGTCTATTAGGAAGGCGTGTTAGCGGATCGGTTCGACTCTGCATTGCTTGCTCGGCGAGTTTCTTTTTATAAACGCTGGTTTGTTGCTGAAGCGTATCTATGCGCGACTGCATTGAAGACAGCAATGCCATTAGCGCTTCTTGGCCTTGCTGATCGTTGCTTTGCTGCTCGCTTAAGGTGCTTACAAGCTTTTCAACCCGAAACTGGGTCTGCTCTTTAAGGGCTTCTAAGGAGCTGCTTTCTGATACAGCTTCTTCTATGTGGCTAATCTCACGCTTAAGCTGTTCATTGCCCGCTTGGCGTTGCTCGAATTGGGCTTGACTCCCCTGAATGGTATTGTTTACATCGTTGCTTACTTCACCTAGCGAACGGTGTAGGCTCTGAATGACTTTCCCTGTCAGGCTAGCCTCTGACATGGCGTCTTGCACAATCATCCGCAAAATTACAACGCAGCTTTTCAGTAACTGGTCTTCATCCATGCCGTCATCGAGACGTTGCTTTATGTCATTGAGCTGAGGATCATTCGGTTTTTTCTGCGCGTATGAAGTAATCAAATGATTAAGTTCAACTAATATAGAGCGGTAGTGAGGATTGTCATCTTTAAGCGAGCGAGTGGTCGAATTTTCTTGCTTGTTCGATGGCGCCTCAACCGACCCGGTTGGTTCGAGGCCTACCATTTTCTTGTTAAGTGCAATGCGGTGAAGGGCAATGGCTTTTGCGTATAGTTTATAAATACTAAATATATCGCCCACAGGCTGATTCAATTTAATCAACTCTTGTGTTGTCAGCCCTTTCAACTCACTGTCTTGAAAAACAATTTTCTGCAGCTGTTTCATCGCATCTTCTAGCGAAGATACAGTATCAACGCTGTATTTTCTCAGAGTTATTTCTTGGTGCTGTAGAGATTTATTAAGCTTTTCAATACTGACCGCCGCTAGGCTGAAATTTGGTGTGCCAGATAGATGGCCACGCAATACCTTGAGTTCAGTATCTATTTTATCGGAGAAGCCCTCGTAAAATGCTGAGAGCTTCACAATAAACTGGCAAAGAAGCGCATTATTTTGTTTTAAAGTTTGTAGTTGTTTTGCTTCCATAATCTCGTCTTAGTTCTAATTCACTGTTACCGCCGCGGCTGTGTTAGCTTTAGGGGTGTACTTCACCGTAATATTACTGACGTGCTTGACGATGATTGGCATAAGGCGCTTCATAATTCGAACGGAAGGGGTTGATGTCTAAACCGCCTCTTCGTGTATAACGAGCGCACACCGTTAACTTATCTGGCTGACAATGTTGCATTATGTCGTTGTAGATGCGCTCAACACACTGCTCATGGAACTCATTGTGTTGCCTAAAGCTAATCAGATATTTCAAAAGCCCTTCATGTTCAATAGCTTTTCCTTCATACCTAATTTGAATACTAGCCCAATCTGGCTGACTTGTGATTAAACAATTAGATTTAAGTAAGTGGGAAATAAGCGTCTCTTTTACTTCTGCACCACTCTTAGCCAGAGCTAAAAACTGGGTGTTGGGGGAGTATTGTTCGATTTCTACATCAAGACTATCTAACAATGTCCCTTCAAATTCTTTAAATTGCAAAGAGGTAAACTGCTCGGGAAGAATTAGCTTTACCTCAACAGTCTCGCCTGCACATGCTGATAAATCAGCCTGTAGCACCTGTCGTACGTCCTCTGCCGAGGCAAACTTTGTCTGATTGAAGCTATTTAAATAGAGCTTAAATGATTTTGATTCAATTAAGTTTTCTGAGGTGATAGGGACATGGCATTCTAAAATAGCAACATTGGGCTTACCTTTTAAATTAAGCCAAGAAAGTTCGTATCCAGTCCAGGTATCTATACCGTCGAAAGGTAGACTAGAGTTAGCGAGATCCAATGTGTCGCGGCTTAAACTGCGCGGGACGCCTTGCAACAAGCCGGGGTTATATTCAAATTCGTAGTCAACCTGTTTACCCAAAGAGAGGTCATCAGGTGCAGTGATAGTAATTTTTTGAGGTGAATTGTCAGTCGACATGTGAACCTTTTATCCATCTACGTGGGGTTTGAATAAGAGAACCGCAGTGGCGAACTAATGTCGTGCAGTATAGTCGAAACAACCCCAGTATTGACTTAACTGTTTAGTTGTATAGTGTACCCCAAAAATACGCAGGTAACGTCATAATGGCTCTAACAATTTCCGCACAATTAGATAAATTTGTATCATCTTATGTCGAACACACCAAGGGAGAAGGGTTAAAGATCGTATATGATAGCGAGTGGCCCTCGCCGTGCTATGAAAAGACGGCGCAAGATGGGGAGTTTGTTAGATGGACACCAACACTGCAGTCGCCCCCGCAGTCTTTCAATAACGTTGAAGAGGCGCTATCGCTAAAGCTAAATCCAGAATACTGTGAATACTTCACTCGTTACTACAGCGATAATTTAAGGGCTGCCGCCCCTCAAGGTCGCTGCGAGCTTCTACAAGTTTTCAATAGCGAAGACTTTGAGCGACTACAACAGAACTTGATTGGCCATTTGCTAATGAAGCAGAGGCTGGGGCAAGCGCCAACGTTGTTCTTTGGGTTGACTGATGAAGAAGATTTTATCTTAACGGTTGTCAATGAAAGCGGTGAAGTTGCACTCGAGCAGGTAGGTAAAGAGCCTTCTCAAATTCTTGCTCCGTCTCTTGCGGCATTTTTGGAGCAACTTACGCCCACTATGTAAGCTGTTTATTTAATTACATTGTCTGGCAGGTATAAAGTAGCCTGCCGGCAAAAGTCATTACTACTTTGCGCTAATTACCTCATTTAGCACACGTTTTAGTTCTGCCACTTCTTTTTCTAACGTCTCTACTCGTGCTTGCAGACTACTAACTTGCCCCGCGCTATTAGTTGAATTTTGTTGCGAGTCTTCTTTTTCGCTTGGCACATCTAATTTAGGTTTATGCGCGTTAAATCGCTTAATTGCCTCAATGGCTTCGGTTACCGATACTTTAAAAGGAGCCCTAGCACGTAAAATCCCCACCGACGGTGTTTTACCTTCTTTATGCATTTGAAGGCATAAAATATGGAGCTGCTGTAAATTAGAATTACTCATAATTCGAAAATGATTCAATGTCGTCAAAGTTAGCAGTGTAGCTTGTGTGTATAGTCAATTTCACTAATAAGTTACTTATCTCACTACTTTTTTTTAAGAGTTCAATACTGGTGAAACTATAATTTATATAAATATCAGTATCTTATATTTTGGCCTTATTCTTGTTTATTCAGTCCTAAATTACGTTATCACTTGTGCATACAATGGTTACTTTTCTCGCGTATTTATGTCTATTCAGTGTCGGTTCACAAAGTAGACGTAGTATCAAATAAAAACAACACACATAATTTAAGGAATACACATGAAAACGGTTCTTCTTTCTTTAGCTTTAGCATCTTCAGTTTTACTTTCAGGCTGTGTGGTATCTGTAGGTGGAGGGTCAGATAGTCACTATGGTGCCGATTGGGAAGATAGAGAGTTTAATAATCGCAAACACATTGCGAATCTTGAGACAGGGACAAGCTACGAAACTGTGCTGAGAAAAATGGGTGTTGCTGACTTTAACGAATTGTTCGAAAAGCAAGACGGCACTTATCGCGTACTTTACTACCGTACTCAAAAAACAATGGGCGACGGTATAACTACAAAAGACGAGTGCACCCCATTAGTTTTCAGAAACGGCAATTTGGTAGGTTGGGGTGACAGCGCCTATAGCTTGATGCACTAAACACGCTTCAATTTTAGTGACTAAATATAAAAGCAGAATTTATCTTTACTTTTAAATGTTAATAAAAAGTTAACATGTGAGGGGTTTTCGAGTAGGCTAAAGTTTGAACAGCTTGTGAGGTGGTTGGCGCAATGTTAAATGCGGCCGCATTTTTATCCACCTTGCCCATCTTATTTGAATGGGCATTTGCAACTAACAACTTTGCGTACAAGGAGCCCCTGATGAATACCGATGCGATTAATAACGCAATAGCCCCCTTGCAAGATACGGTTAAAGCTATCTACTTATCTGTTGATGACCTGAAAGTTGCTGCCTCCATTCTTTACAATGCATACGTAGACGACCCCCTTTTCATCGACATTTTTCAAGCAGAGAAAGAAGGCTATGAAAGCCGCCTTCGTTCTGCGATTCGCGAAGAACTCAACGCATTCTGGGTTGCAGAACAACCCATGATAGGTCTGTTTGATGACGACAGGCTTATCGCTGTGGCGTGTTTAACCGCACCCGATGCGGCATTTGGTTCAGGACGTTACTGGCATTGGAGATTGCGAATGCTTTTGACGGCCGGATTATTTGGTACTAAGCAAATGTTAGAAAAAGAAGAAAAAGTACGCGCCTTAGTACCCGCCGACAATTTCCATATGTTGAGCTTTATCGCAGTACATCCTGATTATCAGCACCATGGTCTTGGACATATTTTATTAGGTGCAATTGACAGCGTTGTAGAAGAAGACGCCAAAAGCGAAGGCATCGCGGTTTTTGTCACCGTGCCTTCCCATCGTCACTTCTTTAACGACGACAATTATCAAATCGTTAGTCAACTTCATTTGTCACATATAGACGGCGATATAATGTTTAGGAAAAAACAAAACTAGTATATTGCCAGGACACCTATACTGAGGTTCTAAAATGGGTTCTAATTTAATGCGTTCAGAATTGAACGCATTAAACAAAACACTGTTTACCTTTCGGACAGTACGTAATCGCGGAACTCGTGACTTTTCGGAGTTACAATTCTCGCCGGTAAAGGGCCGGTATAACTCGATTTCATAAATCTTTGTATATTATCGATATCCGCTAACGAGCCGTTGATTCGATCGATAACTTTTTGAGTGACTAAAATGACACCTTCTCGGGTAACTGTGAAGCCTTGTTGTTTTGCTATAGCGGTATCAGCAATTACGAAGTTAGGCGGGATGTTTACCCCTTTATCAACAATTACATTAGCTAACCTGGCTTCACTGCCTACATTTACCTCGGGTAGCAACACGCTTTTATCTATTATTGACCCTGTGCCAATACTAACATTTGATGACAAAACTGACTGACTCACAGAGCAACTGTTTAACTTACAGCCTGAACCCACTAATACTTGTTTAAGTTCACAGCAGGTCGAGTGGCTACCATTAGTAATTTCGGTGGGCGCCCGTGAAAAAGAGCTTCCCCAAATAGGCCACGTGGGATCGGATAGGTTTAATAAACTTGAGTTATTCAGCAAGTCCATATGAGCTTGCCAATAGCTGTCCAAGGTGCCCACATCTCGCCAATAGGGAATTTGCGCACCATTGGGGCTACGAAAGCGATGAGCGAAAACTCGATGCTGAGCAATAATTGAAGGGATGACGTCTTTGCCGAAATCATGCTCAGAGTTAAGCGAGCCAGCATCTTCGGTGAGTAATTTGAACAATACATCAGCGTTAACTACATAATTACCCATGGAAGCCAAACAATAGTCAGGAGCATCGACCAGTGCATGGGGAACGCGGGGCTTCTCATCAAATGCGGTAATTTGACTATTGCAATCAACCTTTAACACCCCCAACTGATTCGCGGCTAACTCAGTAGGCACTTCGATGCATGACACTGTCATTTCAGCATTACTCTTCACATGGGTAGTTAAGAGTTTACGGTAGTCCATGTTATAGACATGATCTCCTGAAAGAATCAAAACGTATTTCGGAACCACCGACTTAATATAACCCATGTTCTGATAGCACGCGTCTGCCGTTCCCTGATACCAGCTTTCAGACCGTTGTTGTGATGCCGCTAAAATATCCAATCGACCGCCAAAGCTGTTGTTCAACGGGCTCCAATGCTGCATCAAATGGCGAATTAAACACTGTGACTTATACTGAGTCAGCACGGCAATTTGCTTTAGACCTGAATTAACACAGTTCGATAATGGAAAATCTATAATACGACAGTGGCTCCCAAACTCTAGTACAGGCTTAGCGCGCATTTTGGTTAATTCTTTCAACCTTGAGCCCTGGCCACCGGCCAAGACTAAAACTAAGGTATCTTTCATTATCTGGTAAATATCTGTTTCAGCATTCATATCAGGCTCCGAATTCAGCCGTCCCTGGCGCTATTTGTATCTAGTCTGTTATCTCAATCTTACGCTGTAATTCCTGTGCTTTAGCCGATTTAGGAAGAAGTATCTTGAGTACTTCTTTCTTAAAATTTGCGTTAATAGCATCTTGCTCTACGCTCACAGGTAACCTGAAACTACGCTGAAAACTGCCGTAACTACGTTCCATCACGTGTATGTTGTCTTCTTTATCTTCATCGCTTTCATACTTCTTCTCCCCGCTTATAGTGAGAATGTCGTCTGACAGCGATAGTTTTATGTCCTTACTCTCTAACCCCGGTAATTCCGCAGTCAATTCATAGCTTTTTTTACGCTCAACAATATCGACCTTGGGCGTAACGAAATCTAGTTTGGTGTCTATAAGACCGGAGGACTCTTTTGAAAAGGGAAAATGACTAGAAAAATCTTGAAAGAAGTTATCAAGGGCCTTTTGTCCAAAGAAGCTAGACAAGAAGCTGTTTGATTTACTGTCACTGGAACGATTAGTTATGGGTAAATTACTCATAATAAGTCTCCTATCGCAATAATAAGTAGATTATGGTGAGCCGAACTACCTAAGCTTTGACTTATCAGCTGCTAATAGTTAACAAGATTTAATCGCTAATGATATTGATCCCAGTCAATATAAGAATAGTTTATTTTTTTAATCGATAGTGGAAAAGGTATTGCAAATTTTCACCGCGCTTTAGACAAGCGTAAACGGAGCACGATTAGATATTCGCTCTTATATGCTTATAACTAATATGTCGTCTGCATTGCTATGCCATTGAGGAAAAGTACCGTCCATTAAACTTGTAGTCACAAGCTTAGCTTTCAAAGTAACTCAAGATGTAGGTAAACTTTGTTAACGCTTTCTTGGTTGTCCTCTCGTTTCCTAGCATATTTACAAAAATGCATTTTTGCCTCATTCGCTTGTAAGACATTTCCTACAAACTCTGTGAGTGATCTTACCTAAATTCTGAAAGAAAAAATTATACTAAAGTATAAAGTCTTTGATTCTATTGCATATTTTTAAAAGTAGTCGAAAGTCGTACAAAAAACTTTCTTAAATCCCTGTAATTCAATATGGCGGTAATAATTGGAAGGGATACTATGAACATGTCACAAGGAAACACGACGAGTCACGGATTGAGTAAGGAATCATCAACGGAATAAGTTAGGACAACTTAAGGATGAGACTCTCACAAGGCAGTGAGTAAAGGGAAGAGAAAGCAGATAGGATGCTGCATTAAACGGACGTTGAAAACGGATTTGATAGGGAATAAAGGAATTCAAGGACGAGAAACGTGATAGGACATCACAAACAGGACGTTGCAGGGATAAAGGGACTAAAGCTAGCAAGGAGCTAGAGGCAAGGAGCCAACGGCAGGAGAGCCATCAAGGAATTTCTAGTTTGCATGGACGAGCAAACCAAGGATGAAAGAAGGACATGCTAAAGGATTAGCAAAGCTGTAGCAGGATGTGCAGCGAAAAATGGAACGAAGGAAGGGATCGTCAGCGGAGCCTGACAAGGACAGCCTCAGGATGAGGAACACTGCATGTAGGATGTGCAGTAATTTAGGAAAAAAGGAAAGGGACCTACGCATGGAAGTGTAGCTCGCACAGGAAGGCGCGAGAGTAGATGGAAAGGGGCGTATACGGATTTTAATCGGGAAGATTTTAGTCGCAAAGGATCGCGGAGAAGGATACTCAAAATTCCAGGAAAAAGGGGAGCCGCTAGGTTCCCCTTTTTTTGCGTTGTTTATTACCAATCCGTATGCACTTGTTATGTAAAACCTGATCTGAATGGTGAATTAAGAACCGCTCACGCTCTTTGACATAGAAGCTTAAACCCTATGCGGCGGCACCTCTGTTCGCATAACCCTTACACCTATTAATTCAACTTCCCCAGTATATCGGTCCTCACCATTACTCGAGAACTCAAAGTTGAATACACTGTGCCAGTCTGGCTTACCATATTTAAACGAGAACCGAGTTTTTGCTCTTGCCACGCTCAACAACTGCAAACCATGTTTATCGCAGTATTGTTTTAGGTAAGCGTTTGTTCGTTCAGAAATAGCCCGTATGCGCCAAAACTGATAGCCAGTAAACCCAATAACCATCCACACCACTAACTCAAGTAACGTCATTTACTTTCTCGCTTGTGCAAACAATTGTTGAAATGCATTACTGAGAATCTGAGGGTTGGCTTTGGAATGCAGAAGTGTTAGCACTTGTCTGCGTAACTTCGGGATTTGAACTAAATCCGAAAAGAAGCCTGCGAATAAGGTGCCCTTATGACCCTCTTTTTCATCAACGTTTGCCGCCTGCTCTAAAAAGGCACTAAGCAGTAGTGGTTCCATTTGCTCGAAATGACGTGCTGCAATAACGCTTAAAATATCAAGTCTCTGCGACTTTTCGCTTTTTAATAGTTCGAGTAGTTTGTTGTTAATGGTCGGGTTAAAGGTACCCTCTGACGTGCCTCTTAACGCCGCTAAATTGATGTCGTCACTTTTATCTATCTCAATTAAATACGCCGCTAATAAATTTTCAGGCAGAGAAACGCTTTCACTCATTTCCATCAATGTGTTAAGGAAAACGTCCGAGTAAAGTGAGGTGTTGGTTTTAATTGCCTGCGCTAATACATCTTGTTTGGGGTGATGGCTTAGGCTATGTACAAAGTCGGCCACGCTCTGCATGGATATTTGCTGCCAATCAACAAGTTGCGGGGCTTGAACGTAGGCCTCAACTTTTTGCGCCTCTTCACTTAAAGGTTGGCTTAGGGTGCGTTTAACTAGTGCGTTAAATTGAGCAAGCTGCGATTGATTGGGAACAAACGAATAAGGATTGTCAGGCAGTGTTTGTGCGTTTTCAGTATCTTCAGCAACCGACTGACCTAATGCCTCAACAATAATCTCTAGAAAGTGATTCCTTGCAGCGGCCACCACTAAGCCTTGCTCATCAAGCGGCAGTTTCACAAACCAAATATAGTGTTGTGTGGAGGCATTTTTATTCCAAAAGACGATGCCGAACCACGCATGCTGCTGACGAGGGTAGGGCGCGTAAGCACTGCCGTTTTCTATTTCTAGAAAGGTTTGACTATCGGTGGGTTCAAGGCGACGACCTAAATCAAAAACCTGATATTCAGTGCCTGCATGTAACAAAAACTCGCTGATAGAATTAATACCGTTAGCGCTCATAACTCGTTCCAAAATACTGCTTTAATCAAAATTTGCCAGGCTGTCACATCTATTCAAAGGGGCACATCGATGAGATACCGCCAACAAAGACGGGTAATGGTATCACAGCAGAAGAAATTCAACGATAAGACACGCGGACTTATGTTGACCTTTAGCTCCTGATATACTGCGCGCTTCGAAATAGAAGCGTTTTTGAATTGCGGAGAGGATGTGATTAAAACGAATAGCACTCATCACATAGCATTAAGTAAAGCATTGATACAATTAGAAACAGACATGTATCAGGATGGTATTTGGCCAAATGAAGAGCCTTCGGAACAAGACCTAAATAATGCTATGGAAAGTGCAGTTCCTTTTGCGGTCGACTGTTTAGCGTTTGAGAGTTGGTTGGCTTTTATTTTCATTCCCAAAATGCGCGTTTTGTTGACGCAGGAAATGCCTCTGCCGCCTATGCAAATTGCGCCCGCAGCAGAAATATACCTGTCATCGGGGCATCAGCGCACTCTGTCCCAGCTTCAGGTTATTGATAACATTGCCAATGGAGACATTGATTGAGCAAACACAACGCATTACGAAGAACGATTTAAAAGGCCAATTAACTGTGCATTCAGATGAGCAAACAATAGGAAAGGTAGACGTTGGAGAGGAAGAGAGTGTTAATGCTCTTCATTTACCTGTGTTGTACCAAGATGAACACATCATCGCGATTGAGAAACCGCCAGGCCTACTAGTACACAGAAGCCCGATTGATAGACATGAAACGGTGTTCGCAGTACAGACACTTAGAGACCAAATAGGCCAGCACGTCTATCCTGCTCATCGTTTAGACCGACCCACTTCAGGTGTGCTGGTGTTTAGCTTTAGCTCAGATATTGCGGCAAAGCTTGGACAGCAGATGATGGATAAGCAGGTAGTAAAAACGTATCACGCTATAGTTCGCGGTTTCGTGCATCACACAGGGTATATCGATTACGCCCTAAAATACCGCTACGACAAAATAGCCGACAAGCATAAGCGCCCGCAGCAGCCGCCACAACCAGCATCAACTATGTATCAGTCAGTGGCAAAATTCGAAGTGCCTGAGCCTGTGGGCAAATACCAAAGTGCACGATATTCGCTAGTTAAGCTTTCTCCTAGTACCGGTCGTAAACATCAGCTTCGTCGGCACATGGTTCATATTCGTCACCCCATTATCGGCGATACTACCCATGGGGACGGCAAACAAAACAAATTCGCCAAGCAGCACTTTAAGTTTAACAATTTGGCCTTAAGTTGTACTCAAATGGGCTTTTCTCATCCTATCACTGGAAAGTGGGTAACGATTAATTCACAGATGCACGGTGAAATGCGACTATGGCTCGAAAAACTAGCGCCGTTTTGCGTTTAGGTTGATAAAATAGTAAGAATTTCCGCCTGTCGACAAAGGCGACGATCATTGGTTTATGAGGTAAAAATGGCAACATTGAAAATTATTGCGGGTACAGTTTACGGCAATGCGCAACACGTAGCTGAGCAGGTGGAAGAGAACTTAGCTGAACAGGGCGTGGATTGCTCACTAGAAAGCGACCCGTCGGTTGCAGATTTTACTGATGCTGACGCACTTTTGATCATTACCTCTACAACAGGGCAGGGCGATGTACCACCAAACCTTGAGTTTGTGTTTTCAGATCTGAAAGACGAATCGCCTATGCTAACCGGCAAGCCATTCGCGGTGGCAGCCCTAGGCGATAGCAGCTATGGCGAAAGTTTCTGTGGTGCAGGTAAACAGTTTCATGCGTTGCTTACCGAGCTACAAGGTAACGCAGTTGCCGATATGTTAGAGGTTGACGCGATTGAAACCCTAGAGCCCGAAAAAGACGTAGTTGAGTGGGTCAACACCATTAAAGACAAGCTGTTGGCTTAATTCTTAGAGATGTTCTGATTACGAAAAGAAAGAGGCGCATAAGCGCCTCTTTTAATTTGTGAGTCTTTCAGCATGTGGCTCGGCTAATTGAAATTAACCCGAGCCGTTAGCGATAAGCCAGAAGTACTGCTTATTCTACGCCGCGAAGTAGCGCGTTGATACCTACTTTCGCGCGGGTCTTCGCATCTACTTTCTTCACGATGATAGCGGCGTAAAGGCTGTATTTACCATCTGCGCTTGGCAGGTTGCCCGCCACTACTACTGAACCTGCTGGTACACGGCCATAGTGAACTTCACCGGTTTCGCGGTCATAAATACGAGTGCTCTGACCGATGTAAACGCCCATTGAGATAACAGAACCTTCTTCAACAATCACGCCTTCTACGATTTCAGAACGCGCGCCGATAAAGCAGTTATCTTCAATAATGGTGGGGTTAGCCTGAAGTGGTTCTAATACGCCGCCAATACCCACGCCACCTGAAAGGTGAACATTCTTACCAATTTGCGCGCACGAGCCTACTGTCGCCCATGTATCAACCATAGTACCTTCATCAACAAACGCACCAATGTTTACGTAAGAAGGCATAACAACCGCGTTCTTACCTACGAATGTACCCGTACGTACCGCTGCTGGTGGAACAATACGCGCGCCGTCAGCCGCAAACTGTTCAGCAGTATAGTTTGTATACTTAAGCGGTACTTTGTCATAAAATTTACTTTCGGCGCCTTCAATCACATCGTTGTTGTGAAGACGGAAGAAAAGTAGAACAGCTTTTTTAAGCCATTGATGTACTACCCATTCGCCAGCAATTTTTTCTGCAACGCGCGCTTTACCTGTGTTTAAAAGGTCAATAGCTTGTGCTACTGCATCTCTTACTTCATCAGGTGCAGATGAAGGGCTAATGCTATCGCGATTTTCGAAGGCGTCTTCAATGATGGCTTTCAATTCATTCATGGTATTGTGATATCTTCAAGTTGGTCGAGTTTGAACAGGATACGCTTTTTAAGGTTCACCTGTTGTTCTTGGGTTAATGCTTTGCCAGCCTCATTGCTGACGATAAAAATATCTTCGGCTCGCTCGCCAATGGTGGCAATTTTCGCAAGCTTAAGCGTCATATTAGTATCAACGAATGCGTGACCAATTTTAGCTAAAATGCCCGGAGCGTCTAGGGCTTCTAACTCAATAAGCGTGGCTTCATCGTTGATATTGAAAAAGCGTACCTTAGTAGGCACGTCAAGTTGTTTCATTTGCCGAGGCAATTTACGCTTATTTTCGTGCGAACGCCCCGGCTTTTCAAGTTGGGCAGAAATAGCATTTTCAATGGACGCAATGCGAGACTCTGAGCTTATACGACTGCCGTCATTTTCAAGAATAAGCATGCTATCGAACACATAGCCATCTCTGGTCACGGTAACGTGGGCGTCGTGAATTGAACAGTTGCGACTGTCCAGCACTGACGCGACTTGCGCAAACAATGCTTTTCTATCTTTGCCGTAAACAAACACCTCAGTGCCACCTTTCGCACTGTTGTCATTTGCTTTTACTAACAGGCCATCGTGCTCTGGTGTAAGCCATTCATTCTGAGCTTTAATAATTTCGTCAGTATGCCACGCGATTTGAGTAGGCTTAAAGCGAACAAAGTAATCGTCGTCCAGGCGGGCCCACAATGCATCAATAGCAACAGGCTCAATAGCGCGCTCTTGCAAAATTTGCCTTGCTTGGTGTTTGTGAGTAGTTACTCGCTCGTTCAATGTTACTTGACACTGTAGTCCATTATCCAATGCCTTTTGCGTCATTAAATATAATTCGCGAAGTAAAGATGCTTTCCAGTCGTTCCAAAGATTGTCATTGGTGGCACGAATATCGGCAAGGGTGAGCGTATAAAGCAAATTAAGGTGATTGTGGCTTCTTACCGCGCCAGCAAACTCGCTTATAACGTCAGGGTCATAAATATCGCGGCGTTGGGCTACCACTGACATCAGTAGGTGGTTTTCTACAAGCCATGCAATCATTTCAGCATCGTCGCTGGGAACATCGTGTTGCTGACAGAACTTTGCTACATCTTGGGCGCCTAATGTGGAATGATCGCCATTTCTACCTTTGGCGATATCGTGGAAAATAGCAGCGATGTAAAGCACTTCTGGTTTATCAAGGTTTCTGCAAATTCTGCCGCAGCGTGGGAAGTCTTTATTTGCCTTTGAGAAAAAGTAGTTAACATGCTTCACTAATCGGTGAGTGTGTTCGTCCACCGTGTAGGCGTGAAACAGGTCGAACTGCATCATACCAACAATGGCATCCCATTCAGGAAGGTAAGCTTGTAAAATGCCGTATTGATGCATGATGTCCCATGCTAAATCAAAGAACTCAGGCTGTTTCATTAAGCGCATGAATTTCTCGCGGCACAGCGGGCGCTCAACATAGTATTCTGCTTCAAAAGCGCGGTGAGCGTTGCGCAGCTGACGTATGCAAATCGTACTGAGGCCTTGTACTTCTGGCGTGTTAGCCACCAAATGCAGAAAGTCCAAGATTGCTTCGGGAGAGGAGAACACGGTTTCGTCTCGTGGCGATATCATGTTATCGAGCAGTTCGAAATCTTCGTTTATGATCACGCTTTTCTGAACGCTTTGGTTCAGCATGTCGTACTTGAAGCGCTGAAGCAGCATTTGGTTTAGCTCAGACACCCGCGCCACGGTACGGAAAAAGTCCCGCATCATTTTCTCGACAGATGATTTGCCTTCTTCACCATATCCCATCATTTTTGCGACGTCAGGTTGGTAATCAAACAGCAGTCGGTTTTCGCTTCTGCCTGCAATCAGATGCAGTGCACAGCGCATTTTCCAAAGGTGCATGCGACAAGCAATTAACTCACTGTGCTCTTGCTCGGTAAAGTAGCCGTGGCCAACTAAGTTCCAGCCGTCGTATTCTTTAAAATGCTTTTTCGCGACCCAGCCAATAGACTGAATATCTCGCAAACACCCTGGGTTTTCTTTGATGTTAGGTTCAAGGTTATAAGCGGTACCGTTGAATTTGGCGTGGCGTTTTTTTTGCTCGTCATACTTGGCTGAGAAAAACGCTTTGCTCGACCATGAGTTTCGACCGTTAACTTCATCCCACAATTTATCAAAGGTGGCTTCACTGCCGCAAAGTAATCGGCTTTCCACTAAATTGGTCGCAATCGTAATATCGTCTTTTGCTAGCTTAACCGTTTCTTTGATAGTGCGAACTGACTGGCCAACATCTAATTTGATATCCCATAAAAGGGTGATGAACATGCCAATTTTTTCTTGTACATCGGGCTTAAGTTTCTTTTTACTAACTATGAGTAAATCGATGTCTGAATGAGGTTGCAGATGACCACGGCCGTAACCACCAACGGCGCAAAGCGATAATTCATCGACGGTATCTAAACCATAAAGTTGCCAAAGATGACAAAGCAATGCATCGACGAACTGTGCACGACCGGTAACGAGTTGATTAACCGGCGTAGCGTCGAAGGACTCCGTTATCCAGGCATAACTGGCTTCCACGCACGATTTAATGGCGGGAATTTCATCAACAGAGCTAATTGTGTCGATATTCTTTATCAGTGATTGCAGCGTCAAAATACACCTTTGAAATAGCCTTCTTTTTAGACGCTAAGAACAATAGCATGAATTGCTAGTAGTTCGCAGTAGCAAATTAATGCATAAGTTAGGTTGAATTGTGAATATTTATGGTTTTTTGTTATAGGTGTGTAGCGCAGTAAATATGAGGGGAGTGGGCACACGATGCCGAACTTTGATAGTTGGAATTTGAGCTAACGAGCCAATAAAAAAGCAGCCGCGAATTCAACGGCTGCTTTGCATAATTCGATAGACTCAATCTTCTGAAATCATATTTTTAACGCGATTATTCAAAACGTTATCAATATTGTCGAAGTCGATTTATCCGTGAGAAATGATGCGTTCCAAGGTTTCTTCTTCGCGAAGCGTAAGAATCTCAACGCCGGTTTCAGTGACCAATAGGGTGTGCTCCCATTGGGCGCTTAAACTTCTGTCTTTAGTTACCACAGTCCATTGGTCTGGTAGCACTTTTGAGTAGCGCTTGCCTGCGTTTACCATAGGTTCGATGGTAAAGCACATGCCTGGCTCTAACACATCACCCGTCCCTGGCTTACCGTAGTGAACAATTTGTGGTTCTTCGTGGAAACTAGCGCCAATACCGTGGCCGCAGTATTCACGAACTATTGAATAGTTATGCGCTTCAGCATGGGTTTGACAAATATGACCGATATCGCCAAGACGCATGCCCGGTTTCACTTGCTCAATAGCTTTGTACAAGCATTCTTGGGTAACGCGAATTAGGCGTTCTGCAAGAATAGAAGGCTTACCCACCACAAACATTTTTGACGTATCGCCATGATAGCCATCTTTAATAACTGTGACGTCGATATTAATGATGTCGCCATCTTTCAGTTTCTTGTCAGAAGGAATACCGTGGCAAATACAGTGGTTTACCGACGTACAGATAGACTTTGGAAAAGGCGGGTGGCCGTAGTTTAAGGGCGCAGGTACCGCTTTTTGCTCATTTACAATGTAGTCGTGGCAAATAGTATTTAGCTCATCAGTGGTAACGCCTTTCTTTACGTAAGGCCCTATCATAGTAAGCACTTCGGCTGCCAATTTACCGGCTACGCGCATTTTTTCGATTTCTTCTGGGGTTTTGATAATAGCTGTCACAGCGCCTCTCAAATCGTTTGAAACTAGTTTGATGAAGAATTTTGATTACTTACGCATTATAACACTATTCAGGTCATTCTTAGTAAGGTGATGATATTGTTGGTTTTTATCTGCTAAAGGCAGAGGTGGAAAGCGAGCTCATTAAGGGTTCTATACTTTCTTTAACCTAGATACTTCAAATTGTCGCTTTTTACCCTCAAAACTTGAGGCTTAGGTGGTATTGTGGTATAAAGCGCGCGCCCTGACGGAAAGCTCATTTTGCCACGTGCATTTGGCACCGTTTTAGAGGGTAAATTTATTTTATTAAAACACACATATACCGACACTTCGTATCGGGGTGTTCAGTTCAATTTAGGTTGGTCTGAATCGATACAAGGGGTATATGGAGGCCTAACCCCAAGAGGAAAATAAAATGGCTAATGTTTCTATGCGTGACATGCTGAAAGCAGGTGTGCATTTCGGTCACCAAACTCGTTACTGGAACCCAAAGATGAAGCCTTTCATCTTCGGCGCTCGTAACAAAGTTCATATCATCAACCTTGAAAAAACGGTTCCACTTTTCAACAACGCACTTAACTACCTTTCAGGTGTTGCGTCTAAGAAAGGTAAAATCCTTTTCGTTGGTACTAAGCGCGCAGCTGGCGAAGCAGTTAAAGATGCTGCTCTTAAGTGCGACCAGTACTACGTAAACAAGCGTTGGTTAGGTGGTATGCTGACTAACTGGAAAACAGTACGTCAGTCAATCAAGCGTCTTAAAGATCTTGAGCAGCAAAGCCAAGACGGTACGTTTGAGAAGCTAACTAAGAAAGAAGCACTTATGCTTCAGCGCGAAATGGACAAGCTTGAAAACAGCCTTGGCGGTATCAAAGACATGGGCGGTCTTCCAGACGCGATCTTTGTTATCGACGCAGATCACGAGCACATTGCTGTAACAGAAGCTCGTAACCTAGGTATTCCTGTTGTTGGTGTTGTTGATACTAACTCTAACCCAGACGGTGTTGATTACATCATCCCTGGTAACGACGATGCTATCCGCGCTATCCAACTTTACTTGGATGCTGCTGCAAACGCTATCAACTCAGGTCGCGAAAGCAACCTTGAAGTACAAGCTGAGCAAGACGACTTCGTAGAAGCAGCAGAGTAATTCTGATTGCTTACTGTCATATCTTAATAATATGGCAGTACTACAATACGAAACGTATTGAGAGGGGCGACATCGCCCCTTTTACCTAACGAATTTATATTTAATGCTGAGGAATTGAAAAATGGCAGTGACTGCAGCACTAGTTAAAGAACTGCGCGAACGTACTGGCGCAGGTATGCTGGATTGTAAAAAAGCCCTGGTTGAAACGGATGGTGACATTGAGTTAGCCATTGAAAACATGCGTAAATCAGGCCAAGCGAAAGCGGCTAAAAAAGCAGGCCGTATCGCAGCTGAAGGTGTAATCCTTACTAAGGTTGAAGCGGGTCGCGCGACTATGCTTGAACTAAACTGTGAAACTGACTTCGTAGCACGTGACGAAGGTTTCCTTAAATTTGGTAACGAGCTTCTAGAAGTAGCAGCTGCTAACAACATCAACGACATCGAAGCGCTTAACGATGCAGAACTTAACGGTTCTAAAGTAAGCGAAGTTCGTGACGCACTTGTTGCTAAAATCGGCGAAAACATCTCTCCTCGTCGCGTTATCAACGTTGAAGGCGATACACTAGGCGCGTATGTACACGGCAGCCGTATTGGTGTTATCTCTATTCTTACTGGCGGTGACGAAGAGCTTGCGAAAGACGTTGCAATGCACGTTGCAGCTGCAAGCCCGCAGTTCGTTAAGCCTGAAAACGTTCCAGCAGAAGTTGTTGAGAAAGAGAAAGAAATCCAAATCGAAATCGCTATCCAGTCTGGTAAGCCAGCTGATATCGCTGAGAAAATGGTTGCAGGCCGCATGAAGAAGTTCACTGGCGAAGTGAGCTTGACTGGTCAGCCTTTCGTTAAAGATCCTTCAATCTCTGTTGCTGAGCTTCTTAAGAACAACAGCGCAGACGTAATCAACTTCGTACGTTTCGAAGTTGGTGAAGGTATCGAGAAGAAGACTGAAGACTTCGCTGCTGAAGTAGCTGCTCAAATGGCTGCTGCTAAGAAATAATTGAGTGTTTATCTTTTGCATTAAGCAATAGTTAGATAAACTACAAAGCACCTCTTAGGAGGTGCTTTTTTATAGCTGAACGTCTTTAGTGTTGCCATTGCAATGCGTAAGTGTGAAGCTAGGCGAGATTAAGTACGCGCCTGCCTGACAATCGAAAGCGCTTTGTCCTATGTTTTTTACAACAGTGGCTTGTCGAAAGACATAGGACAAAACGGGTTTACGAGGACAATTCAAACTATGAGTATCACACCAAAATCAGCATACCGACGCATTTTGTTAAAGCTTAGTGGTGAAGCCCTAATGGGGGCGGAAGGCTTTGGCATAGACCCTAAAGTGCTAGATAGAATGGCGCAAGAAATTAAAGAGCTGGTTGAACTTGGTGTTCAAGTTGGTCTTGTTATCGGTGGTGGTAACTTGTTCCGTGGCGAAGGCTTAGCAAAAGCGGGAATGAACCGCGTTGTTGGCGATCACATGGGAATGCTGGCTACCGTAATGAATGGCTTAGCCATGCGCGATGCGCTTCATCGTGCATTTGTAAATGCGCGAATGATGTCAGCAATACCGCTAAACGGTGTTTGCGATGCCTACAACTGGGCAGAAGCCATTAGCCTTCTTAAGTCAGGCCGTGTTGTTATCTTCTCTGCCGGTACAGGCAACCCTTTCTTCACCACAGACTCAGCGGCTTGTTTACGCGGTATCGAAATTGAAGCCGATGCGGTATTGAAAGCGACAAAAGTTGATGGTGTTTATAGTGATGATCCGGTGAAAAACCCAGAAGCAACGCTTTACGAAGAACTGACTTATCAAGAAGTACTAGAAAAAGAACTTAAAGTGATGGACTTGTCAGCGTTTACTTTGGCGCGCGATCACAGCTTGCCAATTCGCGTATTCAACATGAATAAGCCAGGTTGCCTGAAGCGTGTTGTGATGGGCGAAAAAGAAGGTACTGTTATTCGCCACGCTGACAACGATTAATTAAGAACAATAGGATACAAATCGTGATTGATGAAATTGAATTAGATGCGCAAGAGCGCATGGAAAAAAGCCTAGTTTCTCTTAAGGGCCAATTCAGCAAAATCCGCACAGGTCGTGCGCATCCAAGCCTTCTAGATGGCATCATGGTACCTTATTACGGCGTAGACACGCCGCTAAAGCAAGTGGCTAACGTCGTAGCAGAAGACAGTCGTACCCTAGCGTTAACTGTGTTTGATAAAAGCGCCATTCAAGCGGTAGAAAAAGCCATTATGCAGTCTGATTTGGGTTTAAACCCAATGAGTGCAGGTGGTTCAATTCGTATTCCACTTCCTCCTCTTACTGAAGAGCGTCGTAAAGACCTTATCCGCGTTGTTCGCAATGAAGCGGAAGGTGGTCGTGTCGCTATCCGTAACATCCGTCGTGACGCGAACGGTGACATCAAAGATCTTCTTAAAGAAAAAGAAATCAGTGAAGATGAGAGCCGCGCTGCTGAAGAGAACATTCAATCTATTACTAACGATTTCATTAAGAAAGTTGACAGCATGCTTGCTGACAAAGAAAAAGAACTAATGGAAGTATAAGTAAGTATTATGATTGGAAAGCGTTTAAGCGCAGCCAAATCGACAAAAGCAGAGGTGCCAGCAGAATCTGCTGGCCCGAAGCATGTTGCAATCATTATGGATGGCAATGGTCGATGGGCGCAAAAGAAAGGGAAAATTCGTACCTTTGGTCATAAAGCCGGGGTAGAGTCTGTTCGTTCTGTTGTGCGCTTTGCACGTCAAAACGATATTGAATCACTTACGCTATTCGCGTTTTCAAGTGAGAACTGGAAACGTCCTGAGGAAGAAGTCAGTGTCTTAATGGAGCTGTTCAATCTTGTCCTCAATAGCGAAGCAAAAAGACTACACAAAAATGGTGTACGTCTACAGGTTATTGGTGATGTTGAGGCGTTTGATGCCAAGCTTGTCGAAAAAATTCGCAAAGCTGAAGACATGACCAAAGACAACAAAGATTTGGTCTTGAATATCGCCGCAAATTACGGTGGGAGATGGGACATTGTAAACGCGGCTAAGCAGCTTGCTACGCAAGTGAAAAGCGGCGAACTTGATGTGGAAAGCATCTGTGAAGACGCACTGAATGCGCACATTTCAACAGCTAACCTTCCTGAGTTAGACCTTCTTATTCGCACAGGTGGCGAACACCGTATTAGTAACTTCTTGCTGTGGCAATGTGCCTATGCAGAGTTGTACTTTACCGACGTACTATGGCCCGACTTCAACGAAGACGTGTTTCAATTGGCCGTAGACGATTTTAACGTTCGCCAACGTCGCTTCGGTTTAACCGGTGAACAGGTAGTCACAGCCGATGGTTAACACCATACAGGCAATTATCAGGCTTGCCCTGGTAACGATAGCCAAGGGCAAATTATGCTAAAACAACGAATAATAACTGCATTAATCCTCGCGCCACTGGCGCTTTACGCTATTCTTTTTCTTCCTATTTTTTGGTTTGAAATAGCCATTGCTGGTGTTGTCGGCATCGGCGCTTATGAATGGGCGAATATGTCGGGCGTATGTGAACGTCCTAAAAAGCTCATTTATATGGCAGGTGCCTTTGCCATATGTATAGCCTTGTCTCTTATTGTTGATGCCAGCACGATTTGGTATCAAGGCCAATTACATGGTTTATACCGTGCCATATTAACGGTTGCCGTATTATGGTGGATAGCGTCTTTATTTATGGTGCTAGCCTATCCCAAATATTCCAAGTTCTGGAAAGACAGTCGCAGCGTTAGAACCCTATTTGGGGCACTTACGCTTATACCTACATGGGTAGCGGTTGTTGCACTTCGCACGAGCTTGCACGATGTTGATCCTTTCTACGGCGCTTCACTCATCTTTTATGTGCTGGGGATTGTTTGGGCTGCAGATATTGGTGCATTCTTTGTTGGCGTAAAATTCGGACGCCACAAGTTACGCCCTAACGTATCGCCAGGTAAAAGTTTAGAAGGCTTGTTAGGCGGTATTGCAGCTTCATTCGCTATTATCGCTTTTGCGGCCCTTCACTATCAGGTAGAGCCTTCGCGTATTTGGCTTCACCTTGCTATTGGCGGTATTACGGTGGCTGTTTCCGCCCTTGGCGATTTAAACGAAAGCATGCTTAAGCGTTGTGCGGGCATTAAAGACAGCGGCAAAATTCTCCCTGGACACGGTGGTGTACTCGATAGAATCGACAGCTTAACCGCGGCATTCCCTGTTTTTGCGTTCTGCTATGTAACCTGGATGGCGTAATGCAAACAGTAACAGTGTTAGGGGCCACAGGCTCCATTGGTTGTAATACACTCGACGTAATAAACCGCCACCCAGACAAGTATCGTGTATTTGCTATTACTGGCAACTCACAGCTTGAATTGCTTATGGAGCAGGCCCAAAAATGCGCGCCGCGCTATGTGGTAATTGCTGATGACGCAAACTACAAACTAGCCTGTGAGTTAGCATCCCAGTACGGTGTGGATGCAGAAATTCTCGCTGGTGTTAAGGCGCTGGAAGAAGTATCCAGCGCGCCTGAAGTTGATGCTGTAATGGCAGCCATTGTGGGTGCAGCAGGGCTTTTACCCACAATGGCAGCAGTAAAAGCGGGTAAAAGGGTTTTGCTTGCCAATAAAGAAGCGTTAGTCATGTCTGGTGCTTTATTTATCGAGGCTGCGAACCAAAGCGGCGCTGAAATTCTTCCTATCGACAGCGAACACAACGCCATATTCCAGTGCCTCCCGCACGATTATGAATACGGTAACTTTGCTGCATCCGGCATTCGTAAAATTCTCTTAACCGGTTCTGGTGGTCCGTTTAGAGAAAGGCCACTTGATAGCTTCTCATCAATTACAATCGATGAAGCCAGTACACACCCTAACTGGTCGATGGGCAGAAAAATTACAATCGACTCTGCAACTATGATGAACAAGGGGCTGGAGTTTATTGAAGCCTGTTGGCTGTTCGGTGCTGGCGCAGATGATATTGATGTGGTTATTCACCCGCAAAGTATTATTCATTCCATGGTGCAATATATTGATGGCTCGGTGATCGCACAAATGGGTAATCCTGATATGCGTACCCCTATTGCCTATGGTTTGGCGCATCCTAAGCGAATCGAAGCTGGCGTGACGCCGCTCGACTTTTCTGACATTGGCAATTTCAATTTTCAAACCCCTTGTTTTGAGCGTTATCCGAATTTGAAGCTGGCTATTGATGCGTGTAAAGAAGGGCAATGTGCAACAACGCGAGTGAATGCGTCAAATGAAGTGGCTGTCGAAGCCTTTCTAGAAGGCAAGATTGAGTTTTGCGATATTGCTAAAGTAAATGACGCCACGCTTAATGCTATGCCCAATGTGTCGGTGAATTCTATTCAGCAAATACTAGAGCAAGACAGCCTTGCAAGAGCAAAAGCTAACGAGATTATTCGAGGTAAATTCCAGTGCTAGCATTTTTATGGAGCCTTGGTGCATTCATTGTAGCCTTAGGTATTTTGGTTGCTGTACATGAATGGGGGCACTTTTATGTGGCTCGTAAATGCGGTGTGCAGGTAGAGCGCTTCTCAATTGGTTTTGGAAAGCCTATATGGCGTAAAACAAGTAAATCAGGCACAGAATATGTCATCGCTATGATCCCATTAGGTGGATACGTTCGCATGCTCGATGGACGCATTGATGACGTACCGCCTGAGTTAGAAGACAAAGCGTTTAACAATAAACCCGTTTTGCAGCGCATGGCGGTTATTGCTGCTGGCCCTGGCGTTAACTTTATTTTTGCGTTTTTCGCATTGTGGTTGATGTATTTAGTAGGCTTAGAAACCGTGAAACCTGTGGTTAAAAGCGTTGAACCAGAGAGCATCGCAGCCATTGCTGGTGTACAACCTGGCGATGAAATTATCAAAGTAGGCGACAGGAATACGCCTGATTGGGAAGCGGTAAATCTGGAAATAGTTTCTAATATTGGTGCCGAAAAAGCCAATGTCACGGTTAAAAATTCGTCAAATGTTGAAAAAGAACTGACTTTTACACTGGGTTCTTGGAACTTTGACCCAGATAGTGAGTCTCCTTTAAGCAGCTTAGGGTTAACCCCTTATCGTCCAGATGCAACGTTAACCGTTGGGTTTGTAGGTGAAGGAAGCGCGGCTCAGCAAGCGGGTTTAAAACCCGGTGATGAGCTTCTTGCATTAAATGGCGCTAAGTTGTCATCGTGGGAGCGATTAGTTGACGTTATTGTTGAAAGTCCCGGCGAGAATATCTCGCTTGATATACAAAGGGATGGACAACAACTGACGTTAGATGCCACGATAGCGCGCCGCGATACACCACAAGGGCAAAGTGGATATCTCGGTGTAAGCCCAACATTTGAGCCTTGGCCAGAAGGGTATGTGTTTACGCATCAATATGGCATTATAGAGGCTATTGGGAAGGCGCTAGATAAAACATGGCGTCTTATGACACTCAGTGTCGAAATGATAGGTAAGCTCATCACGGGCGACGTGTCAGTGAAGAATTTGAGTGGGCCTATCTCAATTGCTCAAGGTGCGGGAACAAGTGCTGGGTATGGACTTGCGTACTTTTTGAGTTTTCTTGCCTTAATAAGCGTAAATTTAGGCATAATAAATTTATTACCCTTGCCCATGCTTGACGGTGGTCACCTCATGTTTTTTATCGTGGAGTGGATCACAGGCAAACCTGTGCCTGAAGCGGTGCAGGAATGGGGTTACAGAATAGGTGGCGTGCTTCTGTTTATGATCATGGGTATCGCAATTTTTAACGATATCGCTCGCATAACCTGATACAAATCAGGAAGTACAAAACAGCTAATACAAAACGCGGCCAGGAAAAGAAAAATAGATGAAGTTAAAACAGTTAGTAGCAGCCGGAGCCATTCTTTCCAGTGCTAGCTTTGCCAATGCTGCGGCGCAAGACAGTGAATTTGTCGTTGAAGACATTCGCGTAGAAGGTTTGCAACGAGTTGCACTTGGTGCAGCCTTAACCTACTTGCCCGTTCAAGTTGGCGACGAGCTTAATACATTCAGGGTAACGCAGCTTATTCGCTCGTTGTACTCTTCAACTCACTTTGAAAATGTTGAAATTCTTCGTGATGGCAATACGCTTGTCGTGCGTGTCGCTGAGCGTCCTACCATTAGTAATATCATCTTTGAAGGCAACGATGATATTAAAGATGAGCAACTTCAGGAAAGCTTAGACGGAAACGGCGTTCGTATTGGTGAGCCGCTCGATAAGACCGTACTAACCTCTATCGAGAATGGCCTGAAAGACTTCTTTTACAGCATAGGTAAATATAATGCTGACGTGACGGCTATTATAACGCCGCTACCGCGTAACCGTGTTGACTTGAAATTACTTTTCGAAGAGGGCGACGCGGCTGAAATTGAACAAATCAATATTGTAGGTAACGAAATCTTCTCAGACGAAGAGCTGATGGAGGCTTTCGAGCTACAATACGACACGCCTTGGTGGGATTTCCTGTCGGAAACTCGCTACCAGCAGCAAACGTTGCAAGGGGATATGGAGACCCTGCGTAATCACTACCTTAACCGTGGCTACCTTCGTTTTAATGTTGACTCTACCCAAGTATCAATGACACCCGAAAAGTCGGGCATCTACATTGCTATGAATGTAACCGAAGGTGAGCAGTACACTATTTCAGAAGTTGAATTAGTAGGTGATGTACTTGGCCATGAAGAATATATTGAGCGCGTGCTTCCGCTGACAGAAGGTGAGCTATATAACCAAGCCGAAGTAACCTATACAGAAGAGTTCATCAGTAAATATCTTGGTCGTTTCGGATATGCTTATCCAACGGTTACTACCGTTCCTGAAATTAATGACGAAGACAAAACAGTTAAGTTGACGTTATCTGTTGATCCGGGCAAGCGTATTTATGTTAACCGCATTAAATTTAACGGCAACGTAGTAACTGCCGATAGTGTTCTGCGTCAAAATGTCAGCCAGATGGAAGGCACGTGGCTTTCAAATAACTTGCTAGAGTCTTCCAAGAACCAGCTTTCTCGACTTACTTATATGGAAGAAGTAGAGTATGAAACTGTACGTATTCCTGGCTCTGAAGATAAGGTTGACGTTAATTATAACGTTAAAGAGCAGCCTTCTGGCTCATTTAATGCGGGTATCGGCTATGGTGACAGAACCAAGTTAAGCCTACAGGCGGGTATCCAGCAAGATAACTTCTTGGGTACAGGTAAACGAGTTGGCCTTAACCTAAGCACAGTTTCATATCAGCGCAGCGCACAGATTACTTATAACGATCCTTACTTCACGATTGACGGGATTAGCTTGGGTGGTAGTTTAGGTTACAGTGAGTTTGACGGCTCAGACTTTAACGTTATCCAGTACAATTCTAAGCGTTGGTCAATTGGTGCGAATGTTGGTTATCCAATAAACGAATTCAACCGCATTAATTTTGGCTTAACCTATAGTAACGTTGAGCTATACAACCGTGGTTACTACGAGCAAACTGAGCAGTTTTATAACCAGTTTACGAACGGTGAAGACCCAGATGCAGCGATTAAATACGATAGTTACCTGGCAAGCATAAGCTGGAGTCGAAGTACGCTAAACCGTGGTTTGTTCCCAACGGCGGGTTCATCTCAACGAGCGTCATTTAGCATTACCACACCAAACTCAGATGTTAACTATTTTAAAACGGTATTTGACGGTAAGTGGTACTTCCCATTATCTCGTAACCAGCGCTGGTCTTTCCTAGCGCGCGTACGTCTTGGCTACGGGAATGGTTACGGTGATATTAACGGCAATGAGCAAATATTACCGTTTACAGAGAACTTTACAGCAGGTGGTTCTGATTCACTACGAGGATTCGAGAATAACACGGTAGGTCCTCGCGGTGTATTCCTAGGCAATACGGGTACTATAGTTGGGCCTGATGGTGAAGTGTTCCCAGGCGATCCAGCTGATGCGCAGCTGTCTTGGTCAACGCGAAGCCTAGGTGGTAACGCGATGGCACTTGGCGGTATCGAGCTTATTGTTCCTACGCCATTTGTTGAAGAAGAAATGGATAACTCAGTTCGTACAAGTTTGTTTGTGGATGTGGGTAACGTGTGGGATACTGAGTTCGACTATGACTATTACCGTCAGTTTGACATAGCATCTACACAACGCGGTGAGCTATTGGACTATTCTGATTGGAGCCTGTATCGTAGCTCGGCAGGTATATCGGTCCAATGGGTATCACCAATGGGACCGATGGTATTCAGCTTCTCGAAAGCGATACAGCAACGTGATGGTGACGATGCGAGATTCTTCACTTTCAACATTGGTCAAACTTTCTAAGACATTAAAGCGAGCGCGTTTTTAGGCGCGCTCTATAATAAGATTCACAAAAGGAGTTCCCTTTGAAACAGTTGGTTAAACATATCGTTGCAGGAGCAATGTTGGGTAGCGCTTTAGTTAGTACATCTGTAATGGCTGAGCAGAAAGTTGCAGTTGTCGATGTGCAAGGTATTTTCCAAGCGATGCCTCAAGCGGCTGAAATTCAAAACGCTATTCAGGCTGAATTTAAAGATCAGCTTGAAGAAGTGAATCAACTGCAGCGTGATGGTCAGTTCTACGCAGAACGTCTTCAGCGCGACGCAGCGACAATGAGCGATGCAGAGAAGAAAGAACTAGAACAAAAAATCTTGTCAGTACGTGAAGAGCTAGCTAAGAAAGGTCAACCTTTGCAGCAAAACATTCAACGTCGCAGCAACGAAGAGCGCAACAAGCTTCTTGGACTAATCAAGCAAGCTATTGACTCTGTTGCAGCAAAGCAAGGTTATGACCTAGTGCTTAACGCTGGTGCGGTTGCGTTTGCAAAAGAAGAGCACGACTTATCTGAGCAAGTTCTTCAGCAAGTAAGCAAAACTAACTAATAACTGCACTAGTCAGTTGTAAAATTTATCAGACCAACTCCCCAAAGGTGTTGGTCTGATTTGTTTTTTGCGCTTAACAGCGTATGGTTGCCGCCGTTTTTAGTTTTTACGGCGAGTTTGACCAGAATGCCAATCAATCATCTGTATTGGTATAAAATAGTTGTAGGTCATGCTTGTATACAGGAGAAAGTTTTTGGCCAATTCACTTAATACCATCGAAATTCAGGAAATATTGGAACTGTTACCTCATCGGTATCCATTCCTACTTGTTGATCGTGTAACAGACTATGTTCTGGGTGAGTCTGTAAAGGCTTATAAGAATATCACTATCAATGAGCCGTGTTTCATGGGGCACTTCCCTGAACAGCCAATTTTCCCAGGGGTATTAATTCTTGAAGCAATGGCACAAGCTGCCGGTGTTTTAGGATTTAAGACAATGGGTAACAATGATAAGTTATACTTGTATGCAGGGATTGATAACGCACGCTTTAAGCGTCCTGTTGTTCCAGGTGACAGGCTTGAGTTTGATGTTGCTCTAGTTAAAGAGCGCAGAGGGATTTGGAAATTTAAAGGCACTGCAAGCGTTGATGGCGATATCGCTTGTGTTGCAGAGTTTATGTGTGCGATGAGAGAGATAGCTTAACGTGATCCATCCAACTGCGGTAATTTCAGAAAGTGCAACGATTGGTGAAAATGTCACCATTGGTCCATTTTGTGTGGTAGACGACAACGTCACCATAGGTGATGGCTGTATTCTGAAATCACATGTGGTGGTACGCGGCCCAACGCGTATCGGTAAAAACAATAAATTTTATCAGTTTTCTTCAATTGGTGAAGACTGCCAAGATAAGAAGTATGCGGGCGAGCCTACTGAACTTGTCATCGGTGACGATAATGAGTTTAGGGAAGGGGTAACCGTTCACCGAGGCACTATTCAAGACAACAGCATTACTATTATCGGCTCTCGCTGTTTATTTATGGCCAACTCTCATGTTGCCCATGATTGTGTTCTTGGCAACGACATTATTATTGCAAACAGTGTTGCGATTGCTGGCCATGTTCACATGGACGACCACGTCATTGTTGGCGGTGCCGCAGGTATTCACCAGTTCTGTAAGATTGGTGCCCATTCGTTCTTGGGGGCTGGCGGCATTATTCTGCGCGACGTGCCTCCTTTTGTTATGGTCAGCGGTCAGAAAAATATTCCTCAGGGTATTAATTCTGAAGGACTTAAGCGTCGTGGCTTCAGCAAAGAAGAAGTTATGGCCATTAAACGCGCTTACAAAGCCATATACCGTGAAGGCAATACCGTCGACGAAGCCATTGAAAAACTTGCCGAACCCGCACAGGAGTTCCCTGGTGTGGCCCTTATGGTGAAGTTCTTACAAGACTCTAAGCGAGGCATTATTCGCTAATTATGTCTACGCCTATCCGTATCGGCATGGTTGCCGGAGAGCCCTCTGGTGACGTGCTTGCCGCCGGAATGGTTGCAGAGTTAAAACGCCAATACCCTGATGCTGTTATTGAAGGGATTGGCGGTCCAAATATGATAAACGCGGGTTTTCATAGTCTTTTCGATATGGAAACCTTGTCGGTTATGGGACTTGTCGAAGTCCTCTCCCATCTACCTGCCATCTTGAAAGTTAAAAAGCAGCTTCTTGCTCACTTTGAGCAAAATCCGCCAGATATTTTTGTGGGTATTGATGCGCCTGATTTTAATCTAAGAGTAGAAAAAGCGCTTAAAGCACGCGGTATCAAAACCATGCACTATGTGAGTCCTACTGTGTGGGCGTGGCGTGAAAAGCGCATCCATAAAATAGCGAAAGCGACTAATCGCGTGTTGGGTTTATTTCCTTTCGAGCAGCAGGTTTACGATAAATACCACGTTCCCTATACCTTTGTGGGACACACAATGGCTGATGCTATAGCAATTGAGCCCGACCAAAACGCGGCGCGCCAAGAATTAGGTGTAGATGGTAATGCTTCCGTATTGGCTGTACTTCCCGGCTCACGCAGAGGCGAAGTAGAAACGCTACTTCCAGTATTTCTGGAGACCATAGAAGCTATTCATGCTAAACGCAGTGACATTCAATTTCTTATCCCGGCTGCTAATGAACATCGTCTTGCACAAATAAAAGGGATATTGCTTGAAGCTGATAATGCAGAAGAACGCTTACCCATTCAGGTAACGCAAGGCACATCGCGAGATGCGATGATAGCTAGCGATGTTATCTTACTTGCTTCAGGCACGGCTACCTTAGAGGCCATGTTATGTAAGCGCCCCATGGTGGCCGCTTATTTACTTGCACCACTCACGTATAAAATTATGCAGCGCCTGTATAAAGCGCCTTTCTTCACGTTGCCAAATCTATTGGCTAATGAAGCTATTATTCCTGAATTACTGCAAGAAGAAGTAAATGCAGAGAATATGAGCAATCAGCTACTCAACTTCTTCGAAAGTGATAATTCAACCCTTATTTCCCGTTTCACCGACCTCCACCATACGCTAAAATGCAACGCTGATAAAACAGCAGCAAAAGCTGTCGTGGAGGAATTGTTTGCATAAGTTAATTGCCGGCGTTGATGAAGTAGGTCGTGGCCCGTTAGTCGGTGATGTGGTCACCGCCGCGGTCATTCTCGACCCTGAAAATCCCATTGAAGGGCTAACCGACTCTAAAAAACTGAGTGAAAAAAAGCGCGTAGCGCTTGCCCAAGAAATTCGTGAAAAAGCACTCTACTGGAATATTGGCAGAGCGAGCCCAGAAGAAATAGACAAGCTTAATATACTGCACGCTACCATGCTCGCCATGATCCGCGCAGTGGAAGGTTTACCTGTAAAGCCTGACTTTGTGCGTGTAGACGGCAACCGGGTTCCGGCGTGGAATTTTGAGTCTGAAGCGGTAGTGAAAGGCGATAGCCTGCACGCAGAAATTTCCGCGGCTTCCATTATTGCCAAAGTAGAGCGAGATAACGATATGATTTTGCTTCACGAGGTCTACCCGCAATATAACTTTGCCGGGCACAAAGGTTACCCCACAAAAGCACACTTTGAAGCCATCGCTGAATATGGCATCTTAGATTGCTATCGAAAAAGTTTTAAACCTGTAAAAGCGCTACTCGAAGAGAAATAACATCATGTCATCGCCATTTATTCATTTACGTGTTCACAGCGACTTTTCGATGATGGACGGCCTGAATAAGGTTAAACCTATTCTAGGTAAAGTGGCCGCGCTTGGCATGCCTGCCGTGGCGATCACCGACCAAATGAATATGTGTGGCTTGGTAAAGTTTTATTCCGAGGCACATAACTTAGGTATTAAGCCCATCATCGGCACTGATTTTTGGGTTACTAATGAAGTCTTTGGCGATGAACCTTTCAGACTAACCCTTATTGCAATGAACAATGAGGGATATAAGAACATTACTATTCTTATCTCCAAGGCCTATCTTCGCGGGCACCTCTCACACCGAGCGGTCATTGATCAAGAATGGTTGGCAGAGCACAGCGAAGGTGTGATTGCGTTATCGGGTGCACAGCATGGTGATGTTGGTGTGGGTTTAATGAAAAACAACGCCAAAATTCTCGATAGTGCCCTTGAGTTTTATCAAACTCATTTTCCCGACCGCTTTTATTTAGAGCTTATCAGAACCGGTAGGCAAGGTGAGGAAGATTACTTGCACCTTGCCGTGGAGCTTGCTGAGCAGCGCGGCTTACCCGTGGTTGCCACCAATGAAGTGTGCTTTATTGACCGTGAAGGCTTTGATGCTCACGAAATTCGTGTATGTATTCACGATGGCTACACGCTTGATGATAACCGCCGCCCTAAACGATACAGTGACCAGCAATATCTGCGCACTGCGGAGGAAATGGTTGAGTTATTTAGCGATATTCCTGAAGCCATAGAAAATACGGTTGAAATTGCCAAGCGCTGTAACGTTACCGTACGGTTAAACGAGTACTTCTTGCCGCAATTTCCAACCGGCGGCATGACCACCGAAGACTTCTTGGTTAAGGTGTCTGAAGAGGGGTTGGAAGAACGTCTAGAATTTCTATTTCCCGATGAAGAAGTGCGCAAAGCGAAACGTCCAGAGTACGATGACCGACTTCGCATTGAGCTTGAAGTTATCAACCAAATGGGTTTCCCAGGCTACTTCCTTATTGTAATGGAGTTCATTCAGTGGAGTAAGGATAACGGAATTCCGGTAGGGCCAGGGCGGGGTTCTGGTGCGGGCTCATTAGTGGCCTATGCCCTAAAAATTACCGACCTAGACCCGCTTGAATTCGACTTGCTATTCGAACGTTTCTTGAACCCAGAGCGTGTATCCATGCCCGACTTCGACGTCGACTTCTGTATGGATAGACGAGACGAGGTAATCGATCACGTTGCTGAGCTTTACGGGCGTCAGGCGGTATCGCAGATCATTACGTTTGGTACTATGGCGGCAAAAGCGGTAGTGCGCGACGTAGGCCGCGTACTTGGTCACCCATACGGCTTTGTAGACAGGATCTCAAAGCTTATTCCACCAGATCCAGGCATGACGCTTGAAAAGGCGTTTAAAGCAGAGCCACAGCTACCAGAAGTGTATGAAAGCGATGAGGAAGTGAAAGACCTTATCGATATGGCGCGAATACTTGAAGGGGTTACCAGAAACGCTGGTAAACACGCCGGTGGTGTTGTTATTGCGCCAACCACAATCACAGATTTCTCGCCTTTGTATTGTGATGACGAAGGTAAAAACCCCGTAACCCAGTTCGACAAAAACGACGTTGAAACGGCGGGCTTGGTAAAATTCGACTTCTTAGGTCTTCGTACGCTGACTATTATTCAGTGGGCAATAGATATGATCAAAGAAGGGAAAAACGTTGATGTCGATATCAGCGCTATTCCTCTTGAAGATCCTAAGAGTTTCAGAACCCTTCAAAACGCCGAGACAACTGCGGTATTCCAGCTGGAATCTCGCGGTATGAAAGAACTAATTAAGCGCCTTAAACCTGACTGCTTCGAAGATATTATCGCACTGGTGGCCCTGTTCCGTCCGGGCCCGCTGCAATCAGGCATGGTAGATAACTTTATTGATCGTAAGCACGGACGTGAAGAAATTTCCTACCCCGATGCTGAATATCAGCACGAGTGCTTGAAAGAAATTCTAGAGCCTACCTATGGCATTATCTTGTATCAGGAACAGGTAATGCAGATAGCCCAGGAAATGGCGGGCTACTCACTGGGCGGCGCTGACTTGCTTCGTCGTGCTATGGGTAAGAAAAAGCCTGAAGAAATGGCGAAGCAGCGCGGCACGTTCGCCGAGGGTGCGAAGGGCAATAATATTGACCCGGACCTTGCGATGAAAATCTTCGACTTGGTAGAAAAGTTCGCGGGTTACGGTTTTAACAAATCTCACTCTGCCGCTTATGCCTTGGTGTCTTACCAAACCCTGTGGCTGAAAGTGCATTATCCTGCGGAATTCATGGCTGCGGTAATGTCGGCGGATATGGATAACACCGATAAAATCGTGACGCTTGTCGATGAATGTGAGCGCATGGGCATCGAAATACTGCCGCCAGATTTAAATGCGGGTAAATACAAATTTACCGTTGATAGCGAAGGTCGCATTGTTTACGGTATCGGTGCGATTAAAGGGGTAGGTGAAGGCCCGATTGAAGCGATTATTGAAGCGCGGGAGACCCAAGGGGCATTTAAAGATCTTTTTGATTTCTGCGCCAAGATAGACATTAAACGGGTAAACAAGCGAGTGCTAGAAAAGCTAGTACTAGCGGGGGCAATGGACAACTTAGGTCCGCATCGCGCCAGCCTTATGGCGAGCTTACCCGAAGCCCTTGCCGCCGCTGGACAGCACGCAAAAGCCGAGTCTTTTGGTCAGTCAGACATGTTTGGCCTACTGACTACCGAGCCAGAAGACGTGAAGCAAGCGTTTGCCGATGTCCCTGAGTGGCCTGAAAAAGTATGGCTAGAAGGTGAAAAAGACACGCTAGGCTTGTACTTAACCGGCCACCCCATCAATCAGTACGCGGAAGAACTGCGTTACTACACCGACGGTCGATTAGTTGATTTAAAACCAACCAACAAAGACCAAATGGCCAGTGCAGTAGGACTGGTGCTTGGCGTGCGTGTTATGACGAACAAGCGGGGGCGTCGCTGGGCCATAGTGACACTGGATGATAAGAGTGCCAGAATAGACGTACGTTTCTTCCCCGATATGTACGAACAGTTCGAAAGTGTGTTAGAAACTGACAGAATATTGCTTATAAAGGGACAGGTCAGCTTTGATGATTTCTCTGGGGGCAATACAATCACCGCCCGTGATGTAATGGACATTGTTCAGGCACGAGAGAAAAACGCGAGAGCGCTGGCACTTAATATTGATACCCAGCTGCTTGAACCGAAGAAAATGAGTCAGATGCAATCTATCCTGCAGGCATTTAACGGTGGAAGTTGTCCTGTTCAGTTAGCGGTAACCCATCCAGACGCTGAAGTAATCTTAGCGTGTGGTGCAAGATGGTACGTTACCCCTGAAGACCAACTTTTGCACGATCTCAAACAATGTTTGGGAGACAAAGCCGTTTCAATTCTCTACCATTAAGGGTAAGAGTTCGATAGATTGGACATCTCGCGTTTGCATAGACGAGCGTAGTACGAATAGGACATGAAATGAGTATACAGTTTTTGGACTTTGAACAGCCAATAGCCGAACTAGAAGCAAAAATTGAAGAGCTTAGGTTGGTGAATCAAGGTGGCGAGTTTGACGTTGGTATTGAAGAAGAAATCAATAAGCTTCGCGGTAAAAGCGCAGAGCTGACCAAAAAGATCTTTTCTGATCTTGGCGCATGGCAAGTTTCCCAACTTGCACGTCACCCAATGCGTCCATACACGTTAGATTACATTCCTCGTATTTTTACAGAATTCGACGAGCTTGCTGGTGATCGCGCATTTGCTGACGATAAAGCGATTGTTGGTGGCCCAGCAATGCTAGATGATCAGCCGGTGATGATTATTGGTCATCAGAAAGGGCGTGACACCAACGAAAAAATTAAGCGTAACTTCGGTATGCCTAAACCAGAAGGCTACCGTAAAGCCTTGCGTCTTATGAAGATGGCTGAGCGCTTTAACATGCCTATCATCACTTTTATCGATACGCCCGGAGCGTATCCAGGTGTTGGTGCTGAAGAGCGCGGCCAAAGTGAAGCAATCGCGAAAAATTTATTCGAAATGGCTGAGCTTACTGTTCCAATCGTGTGTACCGTAATCGGTGAAGGTGGTTCAGGTGGTGCACTAGCGATTGGTGTTGGCGATCGCGTTAATATGCTTCAATATTCTACGTACTCGGTTATTTCACCAGAAGGTTGTGCGTCTATTTTGTGGAAAAGCGCAGAAAAAGCCCCACTCGCTGCTGAAGCCATGGGTGTAAGTGCACCACAAATTAAAGAGCTAGGCCTGATTAACAGTATTGTTGAAGAGCCTCTAGGTGGCGCCCATCGCGACCATAATGGTATGGCGGCTAATTTGAAGGCCGTGATTAAGCAGCAGCTTAACCAGCTTAAAGAACTAGATAAAACTAAATTGATGGAAGAGCGTTACCAGCGTTTACTGTCGTTCGGTTATTGCTAAGCTCATTAAGAAAACTAGCATCAAAGGTGCATTTAGTCGTTATGTACAGCTGCGTTCTATCAGTTTAGACGCTTGATATAAAATTTCACGAGCGGCGGCTTAATTCATGTCGGTCATGTAATGCCGTATACGAACATGGGGGTTGTTTACCATAGGTAACCAACCCCTTTGTCTTATTAAAAAGTGTCTTATTAAAAAGTGTGTTATTAGAAAGCCAGTGCTTAGCCAAATACAAAGTTAAACCTCAGTAAAATATAGCGTTGAAAGAATAAGGTATTACCGGTCTGTGACCCCTCTACAATCCCCAACAATCGAACATATCGTCAACCGCATAGCGACATCTCTCACTGATGTAAAGCTACCACTTCAAACGCCACTCGTCGTTGCTTACAGCGGTGGTGTGGATTCGACCGTTCTGCTCCAAGCCGTTATTGCGTATAGGGAACAGTTTGATAGCCCAATTCATGCTGTACATGTACATCACGGTTTAAGTGATAATGCCGAACAGTGGGCAAAGCACTGCGAATTACAGTGTCGTCTTGAAGATGTAGCATTTCATTTGTATCGAGTTGATGTTGACACGGGGTCGAGAAAAAGCCTGGAAGCAGAAGCGCGTAAGGTTCGATACAACGCATTGTTAGAGGTGTGTGACCAAATAGGCGGTGTACTGTTATTGGGACAACATGCAGAAGATCAGCTTGAAACCGTATTGCTTCAGTTTAAACGCGGTGCTGGTCCTCAGGGCTTAGCGGGTATGGGAGAAGTTCAGTACCGAGGTGACACCGTGATAATGCGCCCTATGCTAGCACTAGAGAAAGCCGAGATTGTGGCTTATGCCGAAGAGGAAATGTTGCAGTGGGTTGAGGATGAATCTAATCAGCAAAATAGTTTTGATAGGAACTTCTTAAGGAACGAAATTATACCTCACTTGCTGGCGCGATGGCCTAAGTTAACCAAAACCGTGGGGCGCAGCGCTGAGCTTTGTGCTGAGCAAAGTGCACTAGTCAGCGATTCTGCCCAAAAATATTTTGAAGATTGTAAACGTTCAGATTTAAGGCTCGACGGGCAACAACTCGCTTCATTGTCGTTACCGTGGCAGGCTATGGTCATTCGCGCGTGGTTTCGAGCTAAAGGCGAGTTGTCGCCCTCAAAAGCGCAGACAGACCAAGTACTTGCTATGTTAAAAGCAAAGCAAGATGCAACGCCTGAAGTGAACTTTAAATGGGGCAGGGTAATACGGTTTGACCAAGACCTTTATTGGGTGGTGAACGTTACTCATGAAGTACCGCAAAACCTAAAATTGGTGCCCAACCAAAATATCGCGCTTCCTTGGCTTAGAGGCCATATTCGAATTGCAGTACCAAAGGCGCGAGAAGAAGATACCGTTTCTCTGCAAACCAATGCTCGCAACCTTAAAGTAAAGCCAGAAAATGCGAACGTATCTAAGTTGCTGAAAGAATGGTTTAAGGTATGGCGCGTGCCAAGATGGGAGCGAAACGGCGTGCCGGCAATCTTGATTAACGACGAGCCTGTCGCACTGATTGTTGAAGGACGTTGTGTGTATCTGCAGCCCAAAGCGCCAGATATAGAAATAACCTTTAGTCTCGACTGAATCTATGTAGCACTAAAAGTGCCTTTTTTTGAAAGGGCTAGATACTTTTGTTTATGGTATCCATGGCAATAATGTGAAAAAGCGGCATTGCTTTGCCGCCATCCTGATAAATTCAAATCGCGACGTTACGCTGCGTGATAGCTATTTTTGCCAGAATTTTTCACGCGATACAGGGCGTTGTCAGCACGGTCAAATAGGCTACTCATCGTATCGCCGTCGCGATAAATCGCGCCGCCAAGGCTGGTTGATACGCCTAAACGAGATAAGTAGCTAGAGCTATTGATACTCATTTGAATACGCTGGGCTGCACAAGCTAGTTGCTGTTGCGACTGACAGTCTAGCAAACAACAAAACTCATCGCCGCCATAGCGAAATGCTTCGTCTTCATCCCGCAGAACATTAGATAAATGTGATGCCACATGGACAAGTACTTTGTCACCTTCGCCATGACCAAAATTATCATTCACATACTTAAAGTTGTCTAAGTCGATCACCAAAAGTGCGAAAGGATCATCGTGTCTTTGCGCCCAGCCGAGTTGTCTTGTCATTGACTGCTCAAAGCCCGCTCGGTTACCTAAGCCAGTTAACACATCTTTAGTCGCCATCTGTTGCACACGCATTAATGAAAGAGCGTGCTTTACTTGTTTTCCAAATAAATCATGCAGTTGGAATAGACTCTCCCGTTGCGATAACGACAAGGGTGAACTAATGTAATAATAGACATGAGCTTGATCGCCATTAACGGCATTGGCACCTTGTAGTGGTAAATCAATGAGTGTTGACGATATCTTTGCATTACCATACACCCAACGCGAGTCAAAGTCAGACAAGCTAAACCCGACAATAGGTAACAACGTGTTCAGCTGCTGAAAATACACGCCACCTAACTCTTGTAGTTCAAGAGTAGAAAGTAGCTGCGTGATAAAGCCTGATAATTCACTAAAAGAGAGTGATTTACCTGTGCTCTCAGCAGGGTAAAAATTGTTATGTTGTGTGCTATCGTAGACTGACGTTGAAAAATCCACAGTAGTGCCCCTATACAAAATGCGTTGATATGCAAAGAAACAAGTGTCAAAGCCCTGACGTTTCTGTGGCCACATCTGCATTTTCGCGGAATTTATGGCGATCACAGCGGCAAAACTTGCCGGATCTGCATTTACACAGGGGATTTTGCAAACTAGATGCCAACAAAGTGTTTCGGGCACTAGTCTTTAGTTTAAAGCGTAAAATCGCGTGATTTATCGCGCTTGTTTTACAAATGGAAGTTTATGTAGCTTTAGGAGGTAGTGTGGGGACGAGCTTTTTAAATATCGTGATATTGATGTTCATATCGGTATGCGCGGTCGCATTATTTAAACGCATCCATCTTCCTCCTATTCTTGCTTATCTGTTTGCCGGCGTACTCGCGGGTCCACAACTATTATCTGTGTTTGCCCACCCAGAAGAAATGCACCTGCTCGCTGAAGTGGGCATAGTGTTTTTGCTCTTTTCACTTGGTCTTGAGTTCTCGTTACCTAAATTGTTGGCAATGCGCTCTTTAGTATTCGGTGTAGGATTAGGGCAAATGGTGTTTACCACGGCAGTGTTTACCTGTGTTCCTCTATTTCTCGGTATTCCAATAAGTGCGTCCATCATTATTGGTGGTACGCTGGCGTTAAGCTCAACCGCTATTGTAATTAAGCAAGCAACCGAAATGGGCATTCTTAATAACAGGCGTACACAATTAGCGGTGAGTATCTTACTCTTTCAAGACTTAGCGGTGGTTCCGTTCCTAATTGCTATTCCTCTTTTAGCCCAGACTGGTGAGGTAAGTATTGCGCTAGCTTTAGGCGAGGCGTTGCTTAAAGGCGTGTTTGTCATTGCGTTTCTAATGTCAGTGGGTAAGTGGTTACTACCTTGGGTGTTTAGAGAGGTAGCAAGAACAAGGACTGACGAGCTGTTTGTTCTGACCACTATATTAATTGCCCTATTGGCAGGAGGGCTAACTTATTACTTCGGGCTGTCCATGGCGCTAGGCGCTTTCTTGGCGGGTATGATGTTGGGGGAAAGCCAATACAAGTATCAACTTGAAGCCGACATTCGTCCATTTCGAGATATTTTAATGGGGTTATTCTTTGTTACCGTGGGTATGCAGTTAGAACTCACTGTACTGTGGAACAGTCTGTTTGAGATTGTTTTTGGCGTTTTTGCCTTGATGATAGTTAAAGTCATTTTAGTAAGAGGTGCATCTCTATTAGTTAAAACCGAAGCAATAGATGGCTGGTCTGCAGGGGTTAAACTTTGTCAGATTGGCGAGTTTAGTTTTGTAATTGCTGCGCTTGCTACGACACACGGCGTGTTAACGTCAGAGCAGTCATCGCTGATTGTGTGTATGGGTGTAATCAGTATGGCGTTAACCCCGTGGCTTATGAATAACAGCGTCACTATAGCAAGGCGCATTGTTAACAAGGATATTTCGTTCGATGACAATGTGAGCTTTGGTAATGCAGAGCCGTTAACCAACCACGTAATTATTTGTGGGTTTGGCCGCGTTGGACAGTCGGTAGCACGCATGCTTAAAATGGAAGGCATTCATTTTGTTGCCATAGATATGGATCCTGTCAGAGTACACGAGAGTCGAAACGCGGGAGAGCCCGTCATCTTCGGTGATGCGAGTCAAAAAGATATATTGATTAATGCCAATGCAGAAGGTGCCAAGCTTGTGCTTGTTACGTTTGATCAAGTCGATAAGGCCAAGCAGGTGATAACGCAGACCCGAAGCATTACGAGCACGACAGATGTTATGGTGCGTACTAAACGAGACTACCAACTTGAAAGCCTATACAGCGCGGGTGCCAATCAAGTCGTGCCAGAGCTGCAAGAGGGGAGCTTGATGTTGGTATCGCAGGTGCTGCATTACGCCGGCGTACCGATGTCTCGCATTTTGAAACGGGTTCGTGCTGAGAGAAAAGGTCGCTATGATCATATGCACGGTTTTTACCCGGGAGAAACAACAGAGATCACCTATGGCACAGAAGACAAGTTAGAGTTTATCCATGCTGTGGTGTTGTCCGAACACGCTTCCTGTATTGGCAAGACCATAAAAGATATCGATTTTTCGAGAATGCGAGTAGCGATTAAGGGCCTAAGGCGGGATGGAAATGAAGTTAAAGACCCAGACCAAGACGCTATTTTGCAAGCCCATGACGTGCTAGTGATTGCGGGTAAACCCCGTCGCGTAGAGCGGGCGGAACGCAAACTATTAGAAGGGAGCTAGCGCGCAGTTAAACGTAGCGTTGTTTAATCTAGCGCGCTTGCCATGGAACGTGTGTTGAATTACGTGAGTTCAAGCCTACGCTACGCGGTCGCTTTCTAAGTCTGCAAATTGCTTTTTTAGGTCGTAGCGCTCGTCTGTCACTATCTTCTCAAGCACAGAAACTCGTTCCTTAAGCTCTGCAATTTCGGCTTTATAAGCATCGGTTTCTTTGCTGCTAAGTTTCTTCTTACTTTTGTCTTTTGCACTTTCGACAATGGTAACTAAGGCCCAGGCACAAATGGCTACTATTGCAATCGCGGTCATATTCACGGTGGTATCCCTCACAAATGGCTTTAAAACAGTGTAGGTGAAAATTTGGCCTGTTGCCTAATTCACCCCGTATTTAGTTAAATACTTATCGGTAAAATTACTGCTTCGCTTCAGGTACTATAGCGGTTATCTAACATACTTTTTAGTAAAAAATGTAACCTGTTAAGTCCATCACACTAGCAGTGTTATAATGAGAGATTGCAAGTAGGTTGCCAAGTGACAAAAGTCATTACTTTCTAAGAAGTTAGAATGTTTACCTAAGCTAATACAAAATAAATGTTAATGAATTTCACCAACTAAAGTAGCAAAATTGACGAATGAGTGACCAAAATAGCAACCGTCCAACACCAAACTTCGACCTTGCAAACAAGCAAACGCAAGAAAAAGAGGCTGTGCAGGAGCCGTTGACTGAAATCGCAATGGAAGACATCGCGACAGAAGAAGACATAATGTGGATGAGGCATGCGTTAACGCTTGCCGATAAGGCTGAGTCGATTGGTGAGGTGCCAGTCGGCGCCTGCGTAGTATTAAACGGTGAGCTTATCGGTGAAGGCTTCAATACGCCGATAACGGATAATGACCCATCTGCGCATGCAGAGCTACGCGCTGTTAAAGAAGCAGCAGCTGCGGTGCAAAACTACCGACTTATTGATGCTACGTTGTATGTGACATTAGAGCCCTGCTCTATGTGCGCAGGTATGCTGGTACATGCACGGGTAAAGCGGGTGGTGTTTGGCGCAAAGGATGCGAAGACAGGCGCTGCGGGCTCGGTCATGAACCTATTGCAACATCCTGCGCTTAATCATCAACTTGAGGTTGTATCTGGCGTATTAGCTGACGAATGTGCTAACAAATTGTCAGATTTTTTTCGCAAGCGCAGGAAAGAAATAAAGGCTGCCAAAAAGGCGAAAAGACTGCTAGAGGGGGATGCTTCAAACTAGTGTTTTATGGTACCGCTTGAAGATGTGCTTAGTAGAGTAATTCGCCTAATTGATTTATCGTTTGCAGGTTTAATCAGTGAACCCTAAAGCTTTATAGCTATTTAGCTAGGCGTACGGGTTAACTGAGTGAACATATCGCTGGTAACAAATAGCTTGCGGCGCTGAAGTACTTTTTGGTGACAACGCTTGAGCATAAGTCTGCGTCTGTTGTTGTTTTTCAATTTTATTCCTTTTTTCATAAATCGATTTTTTTTCATTTGTTCTCCTTTCTCGCGTTGTGGCCACTTTATGTTTTTCGTGACCACTTTTCTTCCTTCGTGCGCAGCTCTCTTTATTTGAACAAGTCTCACGTTATTCGAGAGATGTTGTCATTTAAGAGCTGCAGCTCTTCTAGAGCTTGTCATCGTTGAGAAAATAATTATTACTGAGAAAGTAAGTCAGTGTCTGACTAACTTCTTTTTAGGGTACAGTACAAAGATGACATCGAAATGACAGTTTTCAAGAGAGAAGCAAGGTGAACTGCGTCAAATTTTTCCTTGTTCGTCCAACCATACTAAGCTGTCATAATAACGACGAATATTTTCTACATACTGTAACGCTTCATCGCCTCTTGCATAGCCATAGCGAGTAGTACGGTAATATTTCTTTTGCCTAAGCTGTGGCAAGCGACGCTTTACATCTACCCAAAGGTCTGGATTGCCACCTTGTTGCTCGGTAAGAATGCGTGCGTCTTCTAAATGGCCCATACCTATATTATACGACGCCATAGCCATCCAGGTTCTATCTGGCTCGCTAATTCGCGCAGGTATGCGATTGAGCAAACTGGCAAAATAACGAGAGCCTCCGCGAATGCTTTGTTCAGGATCGGTTCTGTCATCTACGTTCCAGTCACTTGCCGTATCCATGGTGAGCATCATTAGACCGCGAACGCCAGTTCTTGAAATAGCGTCACTGTCCCAGTGACTTTCTTGATAACTCATGGCCGCAAGCAGTCGCCAGTCTAATTCACCTGCATACTGTTGAAATAAGGGTTTGTATTGGGCAAGTGCTGTCTCGGCGGCATAATTAAACGCACGACTATCGACGTAATCAAACTGGCGAATATGGCCAAAGTACTTGTCTTCTAACACCGTAAACCAGCCTGACTGATGTACAGTACCAAAATATTCAATCAGCGCTGCTTTCACTGAGTCATCTTGATGTAATGGGAGTGCCCACGCCATCGGCATATCTTCATTAAGGGTTTTTGCCACGGCTAAGTTAGGATATCGCCTGCGCTGAAGGGCTAGACGGTTGCTGTCTGCTACCGTATAAGCAATGTCGCCATTGGCAACTTGTTGCAACAGTTCTTCAGAGTCAGAATCTTCGGTGGTAACAAGTTGGGTTTTTATTACTGGGCTTTCACTATCACTTGTTTGGTCGGTTACCTCGTCTAATAAATTAGACAGTAAGTGAGCTTGGCTGCTACCTGCCACAGTAACAATAGGGGCATCAAGTTCTAATAAGTCTCTAGGTCTCGATGTCCCTGCTTGGAAGACGAGCTCTTGTTGAACGTGTTGATAGGCTGGGCCGTAAGCAAAACGACTTTTAAGTGAAGGCGTTACCGCATCGCCTGTCGCGACAATGTCCAGATTACCTTCTTCTAACTGTTCTAACATGACTTCATAGCTGTAGAATGGGTAAAGGTCGAGAGTCACGCCAAGGTAATCGGCAAATCCTGCCAGCAGTTCATATTCAAAACCCTGCGGCCCCTCTGCGCCGTTATAAAATGTTCCTGCACCATAAACGGTTCCCACGCGGATCGATTCTCGTTCCAATAATGAAGACAAGGCAGTGGGAACGGAAGGAACGCCACAACTCATAACAGCAATAGATAATATGATTATTAATTGTAGTTTTAATCGTTTTTTATAGTCTTGTGACTGCATAGACCTTTACTTGTTGTCATTAAACCATCTAAGTTTAAAAAAAAGTTCATGTAAGCGCGTTATGAGGTTACTTACTGCGCATAATTACTCTATAATCCGCGCCGAAATACTCATCAATCCAAGAGGCAACGCGTCGCATTGGTGGTCGTTGTTTCTAACAAACCAGGTAAATCAATATGTTGGTCCTTCGAGGCGCTCCTGCACTATCAGAGTTTAACCAAACTAAACTGATTGCAAAGCTGGGTCAATCCGGCGTTAGGGTTAAAAACCTATATAGCGAATATGTTCACCTAGTCGATTCCCAAGGTGATTTGTCTAAGCAGCAAATAGAGATACTCGAGAAGCTGCTCACTTACGGCCCCGCGAGGCAAGCACAAACCCCTTCTGGAACCTTCTTCCTCATTACTCCTCGCCCCGGCACTATCTCTCCCTGGTCTTCTAAAGCCACCGACATCGCTCACAACTGCAGTCTAAAAAATATCAACCGCATAGAACGTGGTTGTGCGTTTTATATAGAAACAGAAAACGGTGTGAGTGAAGATGATTTTGCGCTTATCGCTAGTTTCTTACACGACAGAATGACCGAATCAGTGTTCACCAATACTGATGAAGCTGCGGTACTCTTTTCACATACCGAAGCCAATACTTTTACCAGTGTAGATGTATTAGGCGAAGGCAAAGACGCGCTAGTTAATGCAAATGTGTCGTTAGGCCTTGCTTTAGCTGATGATGAGATTGACTACCTGTTTGATAGCTTTACTAAGCTAGGCAGAAACCCGACTGACGTTGAACTTTATATGTTTGCGCAAGCAAACTCTGAACACTGTCGCCACAAAATTTTTAACGCTAGCTGGACCATTGACGGCGAGGACCAAGAAAAGTCGCTGTTTAAAATGATCAAAAACACCTACGAGTTGTTACCTGATCATGTGTATTCAGCTTACAAAGATAACGCAGCGGTAATGGAAGGGTGGCGAGCAGGTCGTTTCTTCCCGAACCCGCAGTCACACCAATACGAATACCATCATGAAAATATTGATATTTTGATGAAGGTAGAAACCCATAATCACCCAACGGCAATTTCACCTTTCCCAGGTGCGGCAACAGGCTCTGGTGGTGAAATCCGTGATGAAGGTGCTACTGGTCGTGGTTCAAAACCTAAAGCGGGTTTGGTTGGTTTTACCGTATCTAACTTACGTATTCCTGGTGCTGAACAGCCGTGGGAATTCGAATACGGCAAGCCACAGCGCATTGTAAGCGCCCTTGATATTATGCTTGAAGGCCCACTAGGTGGCGCAGCGTTTAACAACGAATTTGGTCGTCCTGCGCTACTGGGTTATTTCCGTACCTTTGAACAAGAAGTCAATAGCTTCAACGGTGTTGAAGTGCGCGGCTATCACAAACCTATTATGTTAGCTGGTGGTTTAGGTAATATTCGTCGCGAGCATATTGAAAAAGGCGAAATTACGGTAGGCGCTAAGCTTATTGTGCTTGGCGGCCCTGCAATGAACATTGGTCTTGGCGGCGGTGCAGCCTCATCAATGGCATCTGGCCAGTCAAACGAAGATTTAGACTTCGCTTCAGTACAGCGAGACAACCCTGAAATGGAGCGTCGCTGTCAGGAAGTGATTGATGCATGTTGGCAGCTAGGGGATAACAACCCTATTCAGTTTATCCACGATGTGGGCGCAGGTGGTCTTTCAAATGCACTGCCTGAGCTGGTTAATGACGGTGGCCGCGGCGGTAACTTTGAACTTAGAAAAGTATTGTCAGATGAGCCAGGTATGACACCTCTGGAGCTATGGTGTAACGAATCTCAAGAGCGCTATGTTTTATCTGTCGCGCCTGAAAATATGCCAGTGTTCGAAGCAATTTGTGCCCGCGAACGCGCGCCGTTTGCTGTGGTTGGTGAAGCCACTGTCGAGCAGCACCTCAACCTGAACGACAGCCAGTTTGACAACAAACCTATCGATATGCCTCTTGATGTACTTTTAGGCAAGCCGCCTAAAATGCACCGCGACGTAAGCTCGACCAAGGTTAGCTCGCCAGCGCTAAACGAGGCAGGCATTACCTTAAGTGATGCAGCAAATCGCATTTTATCTTTGCCTACCGTGGCAGAGAAAACCTTCCTTATCACCATTGGCGACCGTTCGGTTACCGGCCTTGTAAGTCGCGATCAAATGGTAGGCCCATGGCAGGTGCCAGTGGCAGATATGGCGGTTACTGCAACAGCGTTTGACACCTACCACGGTGAAGCGATGTCGATGGGTGAGCGTACGCCTGTCGCGTTACTATCGCACGGCGCGTCTGCACGTCTTGCTGTGGGTGAAGCGTTAACCAATATTGCCGCAGCAAACATCGGCGATATTAAGCGCATTAAACTGTCAGCAAACTGGATGGCAGCAGCTGGACACCCAGGTGAAGATGCGGGTCTTTATGAAGCGGTTAAAGCAGTGGGTGAGGAGCTTTGCCCAGAGCTAGGCCTAACCATTCCTGTGGGTAAAGACTCTATGTCTATGAAAACGGCATGGAATGACAACGGTGAAGATAAAGCGGTGACTTCTCCGCTGTCACTGGTTATTTCAGCGTTTGGTGCAGTAAAAGATATTCGCAAAACCCTAACGCCTCAGCTACGTACAGACAAAGGCGCAAGTCGCTTGCTGCTACTCGATTTGGGCGAAGGTAAAAACCGCTTGGGCGCGAGTTGTTTAGCACAAGTCTATACACAGCTTGGTGATAGCCCAGCTGATGTGGTCTCTGCAACTCGCCTTAAAGCCTTCTTTGACGCAATGCAGACGTTAATTGAAAAAGGTTTGGTGTGTGCATATCACGACCGTTCAGACGGTGGCCTGTTTACCACCGTTGCTGAAATGGCCTTTGCTGGTAAAACAGGTGTAAGCATTAACCTTGATAGCCTAGTTGGAAACGACATTGCCGTATTGTTCAATGAAGAACTAGGTGGCGTAATCCAAGTGCTTGAAAGCGATATGGATGCCGTTAACGCAGTACTGACTGAATTCGGTTTAACTGAATTGACTCACGATATCGGTACGCTTAATAGCACCGACATGATTGAGTTTAGTCGCGGTGGCGTTGCTGTACTTGCAGATAGCCGCGTATCAATGCGTACAACGTGGGCACAAACCACGTTTGAAATGCAGAAACTGCGTGATAACCCTGAGTGTGCTGAACAAGAACACGCGGCAAAGCAAGATGCTGCCGACCCAGGTTTGCATGCTGCGTTGTCTTATGATGTAAACGAAGACGTAGCAGCGCCCTATATTGCCAAAGGCGTTAAGCCAAAAGTGGCGATATTAAGAGAGCAGGGCGTAAACTCGCATCTAGAAATGGCGGCTGCATTTACCCGTGCAGGCTTTGATGCTATCGATGTGCACATGAGTGACGTGTTGGCTGGTCGCATTACCCTTGAACAGTTTGCGGGCCTTGCGGCTTGTGGCGGTTTCTCTTACGGCGATGTATTAGGTGCAGGTGAAGGTTGGGCGAAATCTATATTGTTCAACAGCATGGCTCGCGACCAGTTTGAAGGCTTCTTCAACCGTAACGATACGTTCAGCTTAGGTGTGTGTAACGGCTGTCAGATGCTATCGAACCTTAAATCACTGATTCCAGGTACTGAGCATTGGCCACATTTCGTGACCAACCAGTCGGCGCGATTTGAAGCTCGTGTTGCAATGGTCGAAGTGATGGAGTCTAAGTCTGTGCTGCTTGATGGCATGGCAGGTTCGCGTATGCCTATTGCTGTGTCGCACGGTGAAGGTCAGGCTGAATTTGCCAATGACAACGCGCTGTCACAAGTAGGCGCGCAGGTGGCGATGCGTTACGTAGACAACTACGGCAAGCCAACCATGCAATATCCGGCAAACCCGAATGGTTCACCGCAGGGAATCACAGGTCTAACTTCACTAGACGGACGCAGCACCATCATGATGCCGCACCCTGAACGTGTATTCAGAGCCGTGGCAAACTCGTGGCGTCCAGACGATTGGCAAGAAGATGGTGCGTGGATGCGTATCTTCAGAAATGCCCGTAAATTTGTTGGGTAACAAAGCACTGTTAGTTCGATAAAAACAGGGGGAAACCCCTGTTTATCTTTCGAAAAAATACTGTTTAATAAACGTTCATACCATAGATAGGTGTCAAAGCTTTGGCAAAGTGTCAAAAATCTGATTTTTGCCCTTGTCATCAGTTTGTCACTGATCTATTGTAGTGCAAGCAAGGAATGCAATTAGGTTACAGGAGTTGAGTTAGGGTTGTACCAGTGAAAGGCATGTGCCGGCTGGTTTAAATAATAAGAGACGACCGATGAATCGTTCTTCTAAAGGGTTTGGCTTAACCGGAGTGGCTGTAGCTGTAGTGCTGATGTTCGTAACTGCTGTTTTTAGCACATCTGCGAAGTCTGCCGAAGCTCCAACAACGCTAAGTGTGCAGTCTTCAGTTAAGTAGTCTGAAAGAAAAATTCTAACGCCCGTATCAAGTTGCTTGATACGGGCGTTAATCATTAGGGGGTAATAAAAACGTTCAGCATATAGCGCTTCATGAGAAAGCCTAAAAGTTACACCTAAAGACAAGCCCAAAAAAGCAAAGCTGACTCAACGAGTTCTTGCCTCTCATTTTATCCTTTCTTATTTTTTTCTCTGTTAATTAATTTCTGCTGCGGATGCTTTTTCAAAAGCACATATGTAGCACCAAAGCCTCCGTGCATCGGTTGAGCCGTATGGTAGGCAATGACTTCGTCTAGTTCTCTTAGCCAATGGTTAACATAACTTTTTTTCAAAGCGGGAAAGGGTTTACTATTTTCACCTGTTCCATGTTTTATGAGCAGTGCACGAACCCCGCGTTCGTGACTAGATTTAATGGTGCTATAAACCAGGTCTCGGCTTTGTTCTAAGGTTTTCCCTGAAAGTGTTACGTTGGCCTCTAGAGGGTATTTACCAAGGCGAAGTTTTTTAAAAACGCCGTCTTGAATACCGGGCTGCTGGAAGTGTATGAAATCATCAGGGGGTACCGGCTTTACACCTTCCATGCTCAGTGGATTAGCGAGTTTTTCGCGGACGCTTAACTGCCTAGCCGCTCGTTTTTGTTTTTCAGCGAGCGCCTTTTCAGGATCGTGTAATAAAGCCTTATCATCTGAAGCGATTGGTTTTACATCTTGCATTTCTGCAAAAAACGAATCGATATCGTCGTTTTCAAATTGGCTCATATTAATCCCCGTATAAGCTACTTCTCTATCTTTTATACGCTATTTCTGCCCCGTTGGTCTATGGAGCATAACCGCTCGATATATCACCGGGCGCAACGAACAGCAGCACCGCCGATTGCAGTGTAATTATAAAGTGGGGATTAAATTCCAAAAATCATCGTTTAGTAAATGGCACCGGGTTCCGCTAAAGCTTCAATAGCGTCCCACTCTTCTTCAGAAAATGGGCACTGCTCAGCTGTTTCGGAACAACTATCAGCGTTATCAGGTGGGGGAAAATCGAAAGTCATAATGCTCTCCTGTTTTGAAGAGTATTACTTAAATTGGCTAAATTACAACCAAAGTATAATGAATTCTTCAATATTACAGGCGACGGTGTGTATAAGCATCTTTACTAAAAAGCAGAACCGTTGCGCAATTAATGGCGTCCCCAGCTGGAATCGAACCAACATCTAAGCCTTAGGAGGGCCTTGTTTTATCCATTAAACTATGGGGACCTAATGCGTAGGGAGTTTTATTATACGTAGTTCGGGAAAATACGAAACCCTTTGTCAACAAGGTGCAGCGCTATGAGAAGAATGTCTCTGTCATTGACGTGAAAGTAATGAGCCCGTGGCCTGGTTTTCTAATGCATATAAAAAGCCCTCGTAGATACGAGGGCTTTGGCTATGGTCAGCGTATTTTTAAATATTAAAGTGTACCGCTAGTCTCGTAAATCTAAAGAGCAGTGTATGGGGATTGTTCAATTTGATAATTTTATATGCCGCTGTTGGATAAAACAGCATGTTTTGTTGAACAAAATCCCTATGATAGTTTGGATTCTAACAAAAACGAATTGAAGTAAAAGATTATAGTTACACTTTATTCAATGCTTGAAGTAATTGATGTTCGATACATTTCCAAAAGCAATTATTTCACTTAGATGACGAAAGTACTATATAAACTGGGAACTCTAAACTGTTTAAGGCAGATCGAGAAAGACTATTTTTTTACTACAAAATCGTGTTCTTGAATGTTTGCGATAATTCCTGCACCTTCGTTTACTACTAGAGACGAATTACCGTAGGCACTACTCACTACAAATTTGCCAGGATATAGCGAGTACTGTAAGTATTTACGGCCACGGTTATCGACAATCTCTTTAGCTTGATAAAGGTAAAGTTCATCTTTTTCAGAAATGCCATTGTCTCTGCCTAAAGATACAGAAATTTTATCGCCGGCAACATTAATCACTCTACCTGTCATCGGCTGGCATGCAGTGGCTTCTTTTATGTCTTCAATCGCTTCTGCTATTGTCGCGTTGACAGTTTGCCCATAAAGCGACTGCCAAAACTTCGTCGAAAATTCATCTACATCTTCGAATCTGTCGAATGTCCATTCTCCTTGATTCTGATAAGACTTAGTCAACAACAGGCCTCCATTAATGCCGTCATAGACTTGAATGGTCATAGCAAAGGAGCGTCGAGAAGTACCCTCACGCCACGGTGTAAAAACCGAAGCCTCTTCCCGTGTCACGCTTAAATCATCTATCATGCCCACCAGCACAAATTGAGTATTACTTTGCGCTGAAAGCGTGCGTACATTTTGGTCAGTATATCGACTGTCAAATTTTGCAGTATGTGGCGCGATATAGATAATATCTAGGTTTTCAGTTTTATTTCGCATGGCCTGCGCTAACTGCTGGGTGAATGAAGCATCGAAATTGGGAATATTACCCTGTGTTAGTTGCGCTCTGTTACGTACCCTGAAATGTGTGGTAGCGAAATGTTTTTGGTCATTTTGTGCGGCACACACTTTTCCTCTTGGAAAAATGTCAGCGCGAATACTTACCGTAATCACATCGCCGCTATAAACTTCATCAACCAGTTCCAGTTGTTCAACTTCGCCGGCAGAGCGAATGGTCATCTCTTCATTTTTAAGAAGACCATTTGTAAGCTTGGCGACACTATGAACTGATGCGCCTGCAAAAAGCATGGCTTGCTTAAGTGCCTCTTGGGTAGCCGCATGTCTGGCAGTTTCCTTATCACCATTTCGCACCACAGCCTGTCCTGTAGCCTCGTACCACACGGCATTTGCTTGCCCAACGAAAAATGCAAACAGGCAAGTTACCGCCACGACAGCATTTAAAATAGTTACCAGCGTTGTTTTGCTAATATGTCGCACCGCACACCTCTGGAGGTTTTTGTCTAACTGCGCTATGCAAAGCGCCCGGTTTATAAGGCTAAGCATGCGAAAAGAGTGCCAGTTGATGTGGTTTCGTCGCCATTAAATCAATCGGGCGCATATCTTGCACATATCTTGCAAAAGGTTTGTAAAAAGCGTCAGTTTAAATATGTCAAAATCTGCTACCGCGAGTATGGCAGTATCTCGTAGTTACAAGGCTGCCACCGACGAGAGTAGCGTAACTACACATTTGATTTTATTAATAATGTAATTTGGAAATGAAACTATGCGCTTGAAAAAAATACATAAATCAAAATCGCTGCTGCTGTCTTGCTTTCTTGGTTTAGCAATAAGCACTGGTGGATGCGGCATTATTGATAAACACGTTGAGTGGGAAACAATAGAACCAGAAAGCTATCCCGTGCTCAAGGCGGTAGGCTATGCGCCGATTTCTTCTCAGCATGGCGAAAGCGACAGCATGAAGCTTATAATGGCGATGAAAGCGTCAAAATTAGATGCATACCGAGAGCTCACTGAACAAGTCTATGGTCAAAAAATTGAAGGCAATCAGTCTCTGTCTCACTTGGTTATAGATAGCGAAACATTGCGAGCATCTGTAGAGGGGGTCATTAGAGGCGCTGAAGTCGTAAAAGCCTATCCGGTAGGTGAAGATACATACGTCACCGAACTCGCTTTAGATATGCAGCGGGTTTACGATATATATCTGTCGACCGCAAAACCGCGCCGAGTAAAGGATGTTAAGTATTATTAAACGTTAGCGAAAGGGGTGTTTGCGCAAGTGGCTGTATCGTGAAGTCTTAAAACATGCGTAAATTCACAGAGATATAATTTACTTTTACCGGTTAAGGCTTAACGGTTAAAGCTCGCTGAGTGGGGTTTACTGAAATCGCAAAAAAATTAGGCGCTCACTCCCGACCCTAAAGTCCCGCCTTTCGGCTTTCCTTTTTTGTCATAGGTGAGCGATTCTTTGGCACGAACTTCCATCATCAAGTTACGTAAGTGTGTGAGGCGTAGCTGTCCTTGCTCTACGGCTTTTTGATTGACTTGTGTGCGGTATTTGCAATCGTCCAGAAGTTTCTTTGCATTTTCCATTAATGCTTCATCTTCTTCTGACATTGAGCCTTGATCGCTAATTGTGCGCTCAATGCTTCCATCGAGAGCCTGAATAGACGTTAACAGTGCTGTCTTTTCGTCTAATAAGTTCATTAATGATTCTGCGTCTCGCGAACTGATAAGTTGCAATTCTTTTTCAAGCAATACGGCAAGTGAAGACAGTTGTTCCACTTGCTTTATTAGTGCTTGTGTCAATTGGCTTGCTTGTTCAGTCACGTTAGCTCTCTTCTGGTTAGTTACGAGTTTTGTCGCTCACTATTTAGCGCCAAAAATCTCACCTTCTAGTTTTGCAATCTTGTTGGCAAGCACTTCAGGATTAACTTTATACTCGCCGCTTTGAATCGCTCGCTTAAGGCGATCGACTTTATCTTGGTTCACAGGCGCTTCCGAACCTTTCTTCTGAACCTGGTTGAGCTGCTGAGCAGATTGCGTCAACGATACAGAATCCTGGCGCGGAACTGATGCGGTTTGCGCAGCCTGTGTTGATGCCTGCTGTGGAGATTGCTGCGTTTGGTTTTGCTGCGCAACCTTTCCATTATCAACGGGTGTTTTCGGTAACCCATTGTTTATATTGTTAATTGCCATAATTAGTCCTCACTACTTTTTCGCCTCTATAAAGTTTATCGGCTTTTTGGCTAATTTCTTTAGCTAAATTGTGAACAAAAAAGTAGATATTCGCTGCCTCGTTTATAAGTGTATCACGACTTCTTCAGGGCTTGCGACTCTTGCTATCACCGCCTTTTGGCTACTGGCATTAATTACCTTAATATTGTCACCAACAACACCGTCTTGCTGAGCGATTCCGGCTGTTTTCACTTCCATTCCTGCTACCTCAGCAGTTATGGTAATTCTGTCGCCTTTGCACACAAAGCATAGCATATTTGACTGTATAGCTTGTCCGTCAGTCACTCGGCGTTTTATTCTAGCCCCAATAAGCGCTTCTAGCTCAGTAAATGCGGTATGGCGTAATCGTCTTACATCAACTTTTGCCAGAGAGAGATTCGATGATGTCAGTACGGTTCCTGGACTTATTGCGCCTTGAGTGACAACAATTTCTTTGGTACGCGTTACTTGCCCGCTGGTGAAAAGGTACCATTCATTATTTCTGCAGCTCACTCTAACTGATATATACGATTGGCTCAGCGCTTCTTGCGACGCATTGTATTCGAACCCAGTTGGGCAGTCAGGAATATTTATCCTATCGTCTATCTTCACAATAGACACATCAATGCTAGTATCCTGCGTATTATCAGCAAGTTGAGTTATTAGGTATTGTTTTGCGCCTTCTTCAACCTGTTTGTGATTGGTTTGTGTCGCCAAGCAGTTCATAGAAAGCACACTGAAAACGGTCAATGACAGTAATCGTGTGAATGTAAGGCGCGTTTTGGCGTTCATATTTTTCATCATGACTTTTCGTGTTCAGTTTACAAGTTATTGACTATGCTTAATACGGCCGGTTTGCTTAGTGCAAATAAATAACAGCCAAAGTAAATCCATAAGGTTTACAAGCACGAGCGTCAACGCAGGATCATTGATTAAGTTAAGGTATAAACCCTACTAAAGCCTGAAAAATGCTATTTAGTGTCATTTTTCTGTCGTTTGACCTGCAAAAATTTAGTGATATTGTCTATCTTTATCATAAGAGGCAATGATCATGCCCAGTATTACTTAGAGGTGACCTATGTCGGGGATTTTAGATTCAGTAAACCAGCGCACGCAGCTTGTTGGGCAGAATCGCTTAGAGTTGCTGCTGTTTAGACTGAACGGCCGCCAACGCTTTGGAATTAACGTTTTTAAAGTGCGGGAAGTGCTTCAGTGTCCTCCGCTAACAGCAATGCCGAAATTAAACCCGTTGGTTCGTGGTGTGGCGCACATCCGTGGTCAAACCATATCGGTCATTGATTTAAGTATGGCAACTCGCGGCCGTAAAATTGAAGATCTCTCTAATGCCTTTATTGTCATTGCGGAATATAACCGTTCAGTTCAGGGCTTTTTGGTGGGTGCCGTAGAGCGTATCATCAACACCAATTGGGATGCGATCATGCCGCCACCTCAAGGTACTGGCAGAGCAAGCTATTTAACGGCGGTGACTGAAGTTGAAAATGAACTTATTGAAATTCTAGACGTTGAGAAAATTTTAAATGAAATTTCTCCGTTGAATGCCGAAGTAAGTTCAGAGGTGGCAGAAGGTCTGACAACCGAAGGCCAAGAGAACAAAATTATCTTTATTGCAGATGACTCTGCGGTAGCGCGAAACCAAGTTAAAAAGGCCCTAACTTCACTAGGCTTAGAAATTGAGCTAGCTAAAAACGGTCTTGAAGCATTAAACAGGCTTAAAGAAATTGCGGAAGAATATGGCGATGTAACGAACCGTGTAGGCGTGCTGGTCTCAGATATCGAGATGCCAGAAATGGACGGCTATACACTAACTGCCGAAATTAAAAATACGCCTGAACTTCAAAAGCTTCATGTTGTATTGCATACGTCGCTCAGTGGTGTCTTCAACCAAGCTATGGTGCAGAAAGTAGGGGCTGATGACTTTATCGCGAAATTCCACCCCGATGAACTTGCTACCGCGGTACAAAAGTGGCTAATGACTGAGTGCGAATAACGGAGCAAGATAGGATTGGCTAATAAAGACGTTTCGCCAGCAAGTTACCTCAAGTTTAGAGAGTTTTTGGAAAAGCAATGCGGCATAGTATTAGGTGATAATAAACAATACCTGGTGCGCAGCCGTTTAGCTTCATTACTCTATAAGCATAAGTATGAGTCTGCTGACGAACTGATTGACGTGGTTGTGAAAGGGTTCGACAGAACTTTACTACAGAACGCTATTGACGCAATGACCACAAACGAAACGTTGTGGTTTCGAGACAACTATCCCTTCGATTTACTTGTAAAAGAGTTACTACCAACACTATCGGCAAAAAATCAGAAACTTCGCATATGGAGTGCCGCTTGTTCGTCTGGACAAGAGCCTTATTCTATTGCGATGTCTGTACTTGAATATCAGCGCCAAAGGCCAGGTGCATTAAGAGCGGGTGTTGAAATTGTTGCTACAGATTTATCGTCAGAAATGCTGCAAAAGTGTGAGTTAGGTATTTATGACGAACTGTCCCTTGCAAGGGGATTGTCCCCGCAAAGGAGACAGGCCTTTTTCCAGCAAAATGATAGCGGGCTTATGCAGGTAAAACCCGACGTTCGTCGGATGGTAAGCTTTAGAAGTCTAAATTTACTTTCGAGCTATGCAGCACTTGGCCGCTTTGATATCGTTTTTTGCCGTAATGTTTTGATTTATTTCTCGGCCGAAGTAAAACAACGCATCCTGCAACAAATTGCCGGACAGCTGCAGCCTCAGGGTGTGCTTTTCCTTGGCGCCTCTGAATCAATCAGCGCTGCAAGTGATACCTACAGTATGGTTAAGTGCCACCCTGGCCTTTACTATCAAAAAAAATGATCTAACTTATCGGCCTGATAAATAATACTTTTTTTTAAGATCAGGTCGACACTTTTGACTTACACCCTCCGTCAAAATCTCATTATGGCATTTGCCTTGCTAACTATTTCTACAAACGACAGTAAAACGGCAAGATTCGATATTTAATTGTCCGCTTACATTGTCACCACGAAACAAATTTTTAGTATGTCAGAGGTCATGTTATGGCTATTAACCTAGATAAGCTGGTTGGCTTTCATGAGTCAGCACTCACTATACGCACAGAGCGTATGGAAGTGATTTCTGGAAATCTAGCGAACGCAAACACGCCTGGTTATAAAGCGCGGGACATTGATTTTAATAAAGCAATGCAGTCGGCTATGCGAGAAGCATCTGGTGGTACAGCCAATCACGCTTCTTCAGGAATGGTGCGGACAAATGATCGCCACTTAAGCGGCAATTCTACGTCAGTAGCGGCAAACTTTGACATGCAATACCGCATCCCAACACAACCAGACACTGGCGACGGGAATACGGTTGAAGTTCAAGCGGAAAGAAATCGGTTTTTAGACAATGGATTGCGCTACCAAGCCAGCCTAGAGTTTTTGAACGGAAAAATTAAAGGCATGAAAAAAGCGCTTAGCTCAGGAGGTCAGTAGTCATGAGTTTATTTAATGTAATGCAAATTTCGAGTACGGGTATGGAGGCGGAGAATGTACGCCTTAATACTACGGCAAGTAATATTGCCAATGCTAACTCGGTTAGCAGCAGCTATGACGAAACATACCGAGCTCGCCATCCAGTTTTCGCTACGGCGTTGCAAGATGCAATGCGCGATCAGTCAAAAGGTGCAGGTGTTCAAGTAAAGGGGATTGTAGAAAGTGATGCTCCTTTGCAAGTGGAGTATTCACCTAACAATCCGATGGCAGATGAAAACGGCTACATCTATAAACCCAACGTGAACATTGTGGAAGAGATGGCGAATATGATGTCAGCGTCCAAAGCGTATGAAACTAACGTACAGGTTGCGGACACCACAAAGCGTATTTTCCGTCGCGTACTGCAGCTAGGTCAAGGGCAGTAACTTGCCGCTTGAATAATGTGAGGATTACTCAGTGAATACCATAAACAATACTGGCTTAAATACTGATCTGTATTGGCAAGAGGAAACCGTCAAAATAGCTGACGGCACCGAGCAGCAGTTAACCCAGGAAGATTTCTTCTCAATGTTAACTGAGCAGTTAGCCAATCAGGATCCCACTGCACCCGTTGATAACGATCAAATGGTAGCGCAGATGACATCATTTACGATGGCCGACGGTATTTCCCAGCTTAACGAAAAGTTTGAGTCGTTTGCAGCTTCAATGACATCGAATCAAGCGTTACAAGCTTCTAGTCTTATCGGGCAAAACGTGCTGGTTCAAGGTAACGTGGGTTATATGGCCAATGAAGGCGATGGCATTTCGGGTGTCATCGTGAATGAAAAAACAGTTCAGAATATGACGATCACTATTGAGAACCAGTTTGGTGAAGTCATAAAAACCATTGATGCAGGCACACAAAGCGCTGGCAACATTGAGTTTGAATGGGATGGCAAAGATAAGCATGGCAACCAGATGGCACCGGGTGAATATGTTATCAGTGCCACTGGCGAGTTGAATGGAGAAGGTGTTCAGCTGAATACCGCCGTTAATCGCCATGTTGGAAGTGTAAGCTTGGCTGGTAGTGGTCAAGGCGTAATTTTGAATTTGGATGGTGATGTCAGTATCAATCTTGATGACGTCATTCAAATCGGCAGTTAGTAGGAGAATCAATAATGTCTTTTAATATTGCACTGAGTGGCGTATCAGCCGCACAAAAAGATTTGGATGTAACCGCCAACAACATCGCAAACGTAAATACAGTTGGCTTTAAAGAATCTCGCGCTGAATTTGGCGATGTTTATGCGGCATCACTGCTTTCAGGTGGTAAAACTAAAGTAGGTGACGGTGTACTCACTCAAGAAGTTGCTCAGCAATTTTCTCAAGGTAGCCTTCAGTTTACCAATACCTCGCTTGATTTGGCGATCACGGGTAATGGTTTCTTTGCGACAGTACCTGAAATTACGTCTCGCGACTTCTCGTTCACACGTGCGGGTCAGTTCAAGTTAGATAGCGACAATTTCGTGGTTAACAGTAACGGCGATAACTTATTGGGTTTCCCCGTTAACTCTGATGGTACAAGTGCCTCGGTAGCACTTAGTACTACTGAGCCAGTGCGTATTCCAGACTCTTCGGGTTCTCCCGCACAAACCACAGAAGTTGACATTCGAATGAACTTGCCTGCTGGTGATGCAGCCCTAGATCCACAAGATTTTGACCCTGAAGATCCGCTTACCTACAACGCCGCAACATCGGTAACCGTTTACGATTCGTTAGGTGATAGTCACGTAATGACCTATTACTTCATAAAGGATGCGACACCGGGTGTTGATAATGAGTGGTATGTTGCTACTGCAATCGATGACACGCTAGTTGATATGACAGATTCAGCGGGTAATGACACAGACCCAGCAACAGCAGTAAATAGTGTCGGTGGTAACACTGGTAACGCCGTAACAGCATCTAAACTTATCTTCTCTCAAGGTGGTGATTTTGCTGGCATGGAAACGCCTGATGGCCTACCTACACTTGATTTCAAAATGCAAACAGAAGCGTTAGGCGCAGGTATTCTTGCTAATGGCTCAGATCCTACTCAGCAAATAAGCATTGATTTTAACCTCGATGTTAATAACGCGACGCCTAATGAGCCGACTCAGTTCGCCTCTGCGTTTGAAGTTACTTCACTAGAACAGGACGGTTTGCCTGTAGGTCGATTAACAGGTATCGACATTGGTCCGGATGGCTTGGTTCGCGCGACGTTCTCTAATGGTACGTCTGAACCTATTGTTCGTGTCGCTTTGGTTCGCTTTTCTAATGAACAAGGCCTAACTCAAGAGAGCAGTACTCAGTGGAAGGAAAGTATTCTTTCAGGTGAGGCACTAGCGGGTGAAGCAACAACCGGTACTTTCGGCGAAATTAACTCTTCGGCGCTAGAACAAGCTAACGTTAACCTTACCACTGAGCTCATCGACATGATTATCGCTCAGCGTAACTTCCAGGCAAACTCGCGCGCGCTTGAAGTGAACAACTCGCTAAACCAGACTATCCTTAACATTCGATAGTTTGCAGTAAGCCACATTAGCAGATTGCTAAGCGGCAAATTTTAGGCGCGGAAAACCGTACCTATTTGACCCGATTTAGAAAGGTCGCAACAATGCGACCTTTTTATTTTTCTATATATATCAATTTAATACCGCCCTTATTTTTCAATTGCACTAAATATCCACAGATTGGCACTGCCTTTGCAAAATCTTGTTTAAGGTTTAATCAGAGTCAAAAGTCAGTCATGGACAAACTTCTCTATATTTCAGCAAGTGGCGCCTCCCAAGACCTACTAGGAACAGGGATTAGGGCCAATAACTTGGCTAATGCACAGACAACGGGATTCAGAGCGCAGTTAGAGCAGGCAAGGTCAATGCCGGCCTACGGCGAAGGTTTGCCGACTCGCGTGTTTTCCATGACAGAGAGCCCGTCGAATAACTACGAGTCGGGTCCGATGATTAAAACAGACCGCGATTTAGACGTAGCCATTCAAGGTGATGGTTGGTTCGCTGTACAAGATCAAAATGGTCAAGAAGCTTACTCGCGTGATGGAAATTTCAAGTTAGGCGATGACGGAATTTTGACAGATATCCACGATCGCGTCGTGCTTGGTGACAATGGGCCAATATTCCTTCCTGTTCCTTTAGATAACCTCAATATCGCCGCCGATGGCACGTTGTCGATGAGACAGTTAGGTGCCCCTGCCAATGTTATTGAAGAAGTGGGGCGACTTAAATTAGTTAGTCCAAACTATGCAGACATGGAACGTGGCAATGACGGCTTATTTAGAATGGAAGATGGCTCAATAGCGCCAGCCAATGCCAACGTAAAAGTAATGTCGGGCATGCTTGAAGGTTCCAACGTTAATGCTGTTGACGAAATGGTGGACATGATAAGTCTGCAGCGTCACTACGAGCTTCAAGTCAAAATGATGAAGCAAGCAGAAGAGCTTGATACTCGCGGTAATCAGCTACTACGCATCCTGTAAAAGAATTTTTATCACCGTTGCCCTATGAGCAACGTCGGAGGTTAACATGCATCCAGCACTATGGATAAGTAAAACCGGACTAGACGCCGCACAGACTGATGTGGCCGTGGTGTCTAACAACCTAGCAAACGCATCAACAGTGGGCTTTAAAAAAGACCGCGCGGTGTTTGAAGATTTGCTTTATCAGAATATCAATCAGCCAGGCGGTCGTTCGTCAGCCGACACAGAGCTACCTTCTGGGCTTATGCTTGGTTCAGGCTCGAAGGTCGTTGCTACTCAAAAAGCACACACGCAAGGTAACCTGTTAACCACTGAAAACGCGCTTGATATGTCAATTCAGGGCCGTGGTTACTTTGAAATATTGCAGCCAGACGGCACCATTGCATATTCGAGAAATGGTCAGTTTTCACTGAACGACCAAGGCCAAATTGTTACATCTGGCGCGGGCTTTTTGCTTCAGCCTGAAGTGGCTATTCCCGAAGATGCGCAACAAATCACAATTTCTCAAGATGGTGAAATTAGCGTGAGCATACGGGGCCAAGCTGAACCGCAGGTACTCGGTCAGCTTAATATTTCTGACTTTGTTAACCCAACCGGATTACAACCAACCGGACAAAACCTTTATGTAGAGACAGCGTCAAGCGGTGCACCTATTCAGGGGATCCCTGGTCTGCAAGGTTTGGGTTATATCTCACAAGGCACGTTGGAAACGTCTAATGTAAACGTGACCGAAGAGTTAGTAAACCTTATCGAAAGCCAGCGCTTGTATGAGATGAACTCAAAGGTTATCTCATCGGTCGACCAAATGCTTGGTCAGGTTATTCAGCAACTTTAGTAGGTAGCATCATGCGTATTTTAGGTTTATCTGCTGCACTTCTGATACTTGGCGGTTGCGCCAGTACAAACGAGCCTCCCGTTCAGGCAAACGACCCGTCGTTTGCACCGGTAGTGCCAGATTACCCGCGTGAAACGGTAGTAGAAGATGGCTCGCTTTTTCGTTCGCAGCTTGCTAACAACTTATATTCTGACGTTACCGCAAGAAGAGTCGGTGACATCATCACTGTAACGTTAAGCGAGAATACCCAAGCGAGCAAATCAGCCGACACTAGCACAGCGAAAGATTCAAACGTCAATCTTAACCCTATTACCGGGCTTGCTGGGCAAGCGATAAATATTGGCGGAGAGTCGGTACAATTGGGAATAAGTTCATCCCGAGATTTCTCCGGTGATGCCACAGCTAACCAAAGCAACAGCTTAAACGGCGCTATCTCAGTTACTGTGGTCGACGTACTTCCTAACAGCAACCTTGTTATTCGTGGCGAAAAGTGGCTAACCCTGAATCAGGGCGATGAATATATCCGTCTTACCGGCATCATTCGTCCGGCAGACATTAGTCCCGAGAATGAAATCGTGTCCACTAAGGTTGCAAATGCGCGTATCCAATATTCGGGTACGGGAAGTTTTGCGCGAGCACAAGAAAAGGGTTGGTTAACCAAGTTCTTTGATTCTGCTTGGTGGCCTCTTTAGGTTTTAGGATAGGAGAGTGAACATGCGTTTGTTTTCAGTAGTATTAGCCGCTTTCACAATGCTTTTATCTTCACAGGCAGGTGCGCAGCGCATTAAAGATGTAGCGAGTATTCAAGGCGTACGTAGTAACCAATTAGTGGGATATGGTCTTGTTGTAGGTTTGCCTGGAACGGGTGAACAAAGCCCGTTTACCGAACAGAGTTTCAGAACCATGCTGCGTAACTTTGGTATCAGTCTTGACGCTAACACCAAGCCGAAAATACGAAACGTGGCCGCAGTGGCGGTACACGCCGACCTGCCTGCTTTTGCAAAACCCGGACAAACCATTGATATTACGGTTTCTTCAGTTGGCGAAGCGGCCAGTCTTCAAGGCGGAACGTTGCTCCAGACGTTTCTTCGCGGTGTTGACGGTAAAGTCTACGCTGTAGCGCAAGGCAGCTTAGTCGTGAGCGGGTTTGGCGCACAAGGCGGTGATGGCTCTCGTATTGTCGTTAATACGCCAACGGTAGGAAGAATTCCAAACGGTGCGATGGTAGAGCAATCTGTACCAACAGGCTTTGCCAATGGTGACACGTTAACGCTTAACCTCCATTATCCAGATTTCTCAACAGCCAAGTCGCTTGCAGATACGATCAACGAGCGCTTAGGTGCACAGCCGGAAAATGGCTATGTTATTGCTAAGCCCATTGATGCAGCGTCTGTTCGCGTGTCGGCCCCGCGAGATGTCGGTCAGCGCGTGGGCTTTTTGGCTACCTTAGAAAACTTCGAATTTACACCAGCTGATGCCCCAGCGCGTGTGGTAATAAACAGCCGTACAGGCACCATTGTTATAGGCAGTGACGTTCGCTTGTTGCCTGCAGCGATTACCCACGGTGGGTTAACCGTAACCATCTCTGAAAACCAGCAAGTTTCGCAACCTAACGCGTTTGGCGAAGGCCAGACTGCCGTTACGACCCAGTCTATTGTTGATGTCGATTTAGCAGACAGCCGCATGTTCAAGTTTGAGCCAGGCGTTACCCTTGACCAACTTGTGCGTGCGGTAAATGAGGTAGGTGCGGCGCCAGGCGATTTAATGGCAATTTTAGAAGCATTACGCCAAGCCGGTGCTTTGCGTGGTGAGCTTGTGATCATTTAAGACGAGCTAATAGCATTTATGAGAATTAAGCAAGCACGATAGGGTTATAGCGGAAAAAGTACGATGGAATCACTTAGCACAAAAAGTCAGCTTGATATGGCACGCAATGTCCACGATATGGGCAGCATTAATAAAATGCGCGAAGCTATCGCATCAGGTGACGAGACAGTATTGCAAGAGGCTGCCCAGCAGTTTGAAGCGATTTTTGTGCAAATGATGTTGAAGTCTATGCGTAAAGCGCAAGATGCCCTTGCTGATGAAGATAGCCCGTTTAATTCTCAGCAAGTTAAGTTTTATCGTGATATGCATGACCAACAATTAGCGACAGACCTTACCTCAGGTGGGGGATTAGGTCTCGCTGATGTTATTGTTAAACAGCTAGGTCAGACCGAGGATAGCTATACACCAGCCAGCGTTATCAGGAGCGACGGTGATATATCGTCACTGAATAGAAGCCGTGCGTATAAGGTGGCAGAAGCGCAAGACATAGCGCTTTCTTCTGAATCTATTCGCAGCCAATCGGCACAAAAAGATGCCATGTTTGAAAACCCTGAGCAGTTTGTTGAAAGCTTGATGCCTATAGCCGAGGAGGTAGCGGCAAAATATGGAATGGATCCTAAAGCAATAATTTCCCAAGCCGCGGTTGAAACCGGGTGGGGAAAATTCGTTATCCATAAAGCGGATGGGGAAAGCTCGCACAACTTATTTGGCATTAAAGCAAATAAGGGATGGCAAGGAGAGCAGGCTGTAGTCGACACGTTGGAATTTAACAATGGACTACCTCAAAAACAAAAGGCTGCTTTTAGGTCCTATTCGTCAGTAGAAGATGCAATGGAAGACTATGGTCGATTTATCACATCACAACCTCGCTACAGCCATGCTGTCGAGAATGCTTCTGATGCAGCGCGTTACACCCATGCGCTTCAGGAAGCGGGCTACGCTACAGACCCTGAATACGCAAGCAAGATAATGGCAGTGTATAACAGCGACCGTCTTAGCGCGTTAATGCCATAGCATTGGAGATGACATAGTGAGTTCTGTTGATTTATTTTCATTAGCGACCAGTGGTGTAAACGCCAGCAGTAAGCTTTTACAAACGACCAGCAACAATATTGCCAATGTCAACACGCCAGGTTACGTTCGCGAGCGCACTGAGCTTCAAAATAGTCAGGTTTTTGGTGTGGAAATCGGCAATACCGAACGCATCATCAACGTATTTGCACAAAACCAATTGCGCCGGGACATTACTTCTGTCGGCGAGCTTGAAGCGTTCTCTGGCAAAACAACGGCCATTGATAACCTATTAGCGAGTGAGGCTAATTCCATCTCTCAAGGTATGAGCGAGTACTTTGCTGCGTTGCAAACTGCTGCTGATGATCCAACTAATTTGGCGTCACGCGAACAAGTACTGAGTAAATCAGAGTCTTTATATAACCGAATGAGAACCTTGTCGGATTATATGCTAGAAAAAGAGGAAGAGCTCAACCTAGAGTTCACGTCGATGGTGAATCGAGCAAACACCTTGATTGGCAATATTGGCGACTTGAACCGCAACATAGTTATCGCCAATGGTAACAATACCAGCGACCAGCCTAGCGCATTGCTTAATGAGAGAGATCAAGCGATAGACGAGCTCGCTTCAATCATGGGAATAACAGTCAAAGAAAGCACCACGCAAAATGGAGCGGTAACAATTAACCTGACTTCTGGTGAGTCATTGGTATTAGAAAATGGCGCATTTAATTTATTTGAACTGAATACCAATGCTGACTTAACTTTCAAGCAGCTTAAACTAGAAACAAACTTTGGCTCACAGACAAAAGCTGATGCCTCAATACGTATCGTAGAAGATGATTTAGGTGGCACACTTGGCGGTTTATTCGGGTACAGAAACGAAATTTTAGGCCCTGCAATGCGGGATGTTGGTCAGCTATCAGTAGCATTCGCCGATGCAATGAATACGCAAAATAAATTGGGGATGGACTTAGACGGCCAACTTGGTAGCAATATTTTCGATATACCTTCGTTTCGCGGATTAGCATATAGCGATACCAATGGTGACTATGTTGTAACTGCACAAATTACCGAAGGTAAAGGTGCAGAGCTAACGGATGCTGACTACAAAATTGAGGTTACGGCAGTAACTGCGGGCGTGCCTAGCCAAATAGAAATTACGCTATTAAATGCAGATGGCACACCGAAAAAAGACGCTTCTGGCAATGATATTATCTATTCCAATTACGCGGTTACAGCTGGATTTAATGAATTGCCCGGTGGTATTGAAGTTGATTTCTCAGGGACCGATCCCTATACCGTGGGTAATGAGTTTCTCATTCAGCCAACTAAAGATATCGCGTCTAAGATTACACTAGAGACAAATCGCCCTGAAGATTTAGCGTTTGCAAGCCCGGTGAGAGCGGGAGCAAATAATACAAATTTGGGACGCGCAAATGTTATTGACGTTACGGTATCTAACACAGAAGTCGGCGCTTCTGCTTTTGACGGAGCGGGTGGGCTGTTAAATTCAGCGCCAGCTCAAATTAACTTTACGGCCGCAGATACATACGACGTTGTAGATGGAAGCGGTAATGTTTTAGCCACAGTAACTGGCACAACTGATTTAACTAACCTCATTAGTCAAGCGGGAATAAGCCCAGATCCAGGCTTTGATTTGAGCTTGGATGGCGTGCCAAAAGCTGGGGATAGTTTCTCGATCAGCTATAATACAGATGGCTTTAACGATAACAGTAATGCGCTTAATTTAGCGGCTATTCAAAACGAAAATACCGTGCAAGTGAGCAGTGAGGCAACGAATACACCACGTACCTTCCAAGATGCTTATGCATCTATGGTTGGCCGAATTGGTGAAGATGCCTCGATGGCAAAAGTAACACTTGCTTCAGCGGAAGCCATGAAGGTTCAATCGCAGAATTGGTTTGAGTCTGTGTCTGGAGTAAGCTTAGACGAAGAAGCCGCAAATTTAATAAAGTATCAACAAAGCTATGCTGCCGCAGCGCGAATTTTGTCTACGGCGCAAGAATTGTTTAATACCATTTTGCAGTCAGCAAGGTAGGTGAGTTATGCGTATATCAACGAATCAAATTTATGATCAAAACATGCGCTCGATTATGCAAAATCAGGGCGATTTGGCAAAGACTCAAGAGCAGCTAGCTACGGGTAAAAAACTATTAAAGCCTAGTGATGATCCGGTTGGAGCTGCTAACGCGCTCAGACTGACCGAACGTCTAGATAGCTTGACTCAGTTTAAAAGAAATAATGATTTGGTAACCGGGTCGCTTGAATTGCAGGAGACTGTTCTAGACAGTGTGAGAAGCTCTGCCGACCGTGCACGAGCGCTCGCTATCCAGTCTGGTAATGGTGCTTATACAGCAGCCGATAGAGAAGCAATAGCCTCAGAACTCAAGCAAATAAAGCTAGAACTATTAGACCTAATGAATACCAAAGATGCGGACGGTAACTACCTTTATTCAGGATTCCAATCTGGGAAGCAGGCGTTTGCATTTGAGCCCGCTTCCTCAGGAAATGCGATTACGTTTTCTGGAGACCAAGGCAAAAATTTTATTAATTTGTCTGAAAGTTCAAAAGTCCAATCAACTACCAGTGGGTTTGAAGTGTTTGAAGATGTGTTAGGTCGGCTAAAATTTACCGTTGACGGCAGTTCTGTGCCGCTACCGACGAAAAGCACTATAAGCAATCAAGATAACTTCGATAATTTTTTCGAGAATAATTACGATCCCGCAAATAATAACTACAGAATTAATTTTTTAGCTAGCGGGCAGGCTGAGCTTATCAATCAAGGAACGGGGGTTGTGTTAGGAAGCACTAGTTTTGCCTCTGGCGAGCCATTCACGCTAAAGGGTATGGAGTTTGAAGTCAATGCCATTGCAGGCGATTCGTTTGATTTTTCACTAGATGCGCCTCAAAGAAAAAGCATGGCGCAGACTATTCACGAATTTGAAGCGCTATTGAATGACCCAAGTACTGATTCTCTAATCCTACAGGAGGGCATAGCGGATGCGTTAATCGGTTTAGATAATGGAATGGAGCGTGTGTCACTCGAGCGAGCTTCTATTGGCGGAAGACTGAATATCGCGCAAAGTATGAGTTTAAGTAACTTCGACTTGCAGATAGCAGCGCAAACCACGCTCTCGTCTATAGAAGATGCAGATTTCGCAAAACTATCAACTGAATTTGCAAAACAAGAAGTTGCTTTAAATGCAGCTTTAGCTACCTTTCCCCAGGTGTCAGAGTTAACTCTTTTTAACTTTATATAGAAAATTAAACAAGTGGTGTCAGTATCGCACTAAGGATATTTTTAGTATTTTGAAATTGCGGTTCCGAAAAACATCACTGCTAAGCCATACCCGGTCTAAGCTACTTCAAGCGAACCGCTGGCGAGCCCGCGTAAACAGCGTTAGCTTCAACATTCTTTAGCACTACAGAATTTGCACCTATCACAGCATTATCGCCAATGGTGATATTTCCTAGCAGAGTTGCATTTGCATAGATAGTGACGTTGTCACCAATGGTAATAGTTTCAATTGGGCTATTGGTGCGCTTTTGACGTAGGGTAACACCTTGATGAATGGTAAAGTTTTTTCCTATCGAAAAGCGCGGACCAATCACAATGCCAAGCCCATGTTGCACGTTGAACCCTTCACCGATTGCCGTACTGTAATATATTTCCATGCCTGTGCGGCGTCTCATTGCGCTCTTGCCAAATGAGAAAGCAGTGGGTTGTCAGCGCCGTGAATAAACAGCAGTCTCTCTAACCGATAAAATAGTACGGCTTCAATCATCGGCTCTCTTTGGATAAGAACAATTAATTCCTCTTGCGAATTAATAAACGACTTATTTGGAGTTTTTGGTTCGCGACCGCTATTGTCTGAATTACAGGGCTATCAATAAGGTGTGTTACCTCGCGTAAAGACGATTCTGGATAATCCATACTGCTGGTTTTTAGACAAAATTTAAAATATTCGATAGCAGAAATCATATGTCACTTTCCCTTTAAGCAATACTCATTCGCAGGACAACTTCTGTTTTAAATATGTAAGGGGGGGATGGTTCACAACTTATTAATTGGTTTAAATATGGAGATTTTTACTTTTTGACATCAAGGATAAGTACTAAAATCCAACTTTTAAATTCAAGTAAGTCTATGAAATTTATCTGGAAAATTAATTTTAAACTGTAATTTAATTTTAAATTGAAAAAAAGTATCAAGGAAATTATGTGACTGCCGTTAACTAATTATCAAGAGATAATACTTCAAGTATATGCGCTTCTTGAGCTTATCGATACTTGAATAAGACACAGTATGTCAATGCTAGATTGAGGAACAAGACATGAGTTTAATCGTAAATACAAACGTAAGTTCGTTAAATGCCCAGCGTCAAATGATGAGTTCAAGCCTTGGCTTAAATCAAGCATTTGAACGACTTTCATCAGGCCTTCGTATCAACAGCGCAGCCGATGATGCTGCTGGACTGCAGATCTCAGACAGACTACAGTCTCAAATTCTAGGATTAAATCAAGGAAACCGCAACGCTAATGATGGAATTTCTCTAGCCCAAACTGCTGAAGGCGCTATGGAAGAAATTACATCGTCTTTTCAAAGAGTAAGAACTCTTGCATCGCAGGCTGCCAACGGCTCTAACACTGACGAAGATCGATTAGCTATTCAAGAAGAAATACGTGCTTTGATGAAAGAGGTCAACAGAATTGCAGGGGATACCACGTTTGGAGGCGAGAACCTGCTTGACGGAACCTATGAAGGAAACTTCCAAGTGGGTGCTGATGCTGTTCAAACGATTGGCTTCAGCATGCAAAATGTTGGCGGCTCTGCAACAGGCACTATTTCTGATAATGGTGGTTTTACTTTATCAGGTATCGCCGGGATTGCGTCTGCGATAGGTGTTAACGCTGCATTGTCAGAATCTTTAGCGGATAAGTTAGTGGGTCTGAGTGACTCAATAGACGGGACAGAAGCAGCAGCAGACTTTACTTTTTCTAGCGTT
>NZ_JACSOE010000018.1:0-75641 GCF_014349115.1 Alteromonas sp. BZK5
GGATAGTTGCCATAGAGATACCAGCAGCCATTAGACGAGCGTTGCTGGTGCCCTGCGTTGCCATTGTCTCGAAAACACTGATCATACCGGTTACTGTTCCAAGTAGACCGATTAGTGGACACATTGCAATAATGGTTCTGATAATCAGCATTCTAGCGTTTAGGTCGTCTGACGCTTGAGAAATCCACGCGTCACGGATTCTATGCGCATACCATGATGTGGTATCTGCTCGGGCATCCCAATTTGCGATGATGTTTTTCTTCACCTTTGGAAAGACCGAGGTTAAATACCAGTAACGCTCAATCATTAAAACCCACATGAGAAAGAGCGCGGCAGCAACGAAATAAAGTACGTCACCGCCGGTAGCGATAAAGTCCCTGACCGATTCGAATAATCCAATCAGGTAATTCATATTACGCTTTCTCCGACTCTGAGTGAGCAGCTACGATACCCGCAGTTTGCTCATCAAGAATGTGGATGATTGATTTGCTACGAGAAGCTACGATGCTGTGAGTAAGGATTAGAGGCAGAGCCGCGATAATACCTTGAGCAGTAGTTACAAGAGCCATTGAGATACTTCCTGCCATCATACGTGGGTCACCTGTACCGAATAGTGTGATGGTTTGGAATGTCTCGATCATACCTAGTACTGTACCTAGTAGACCTAGTAGAGGAGCAATCGCTGCGAAAATCTTGATAACGTTGATGCCGCTTTCAATTTTTGGAAGCTCGCGAAGAATCGCTTCATCAAGTTTAAGCTCAAGGTTTTCTGCATCAGCAGTCTTGTTCTCTTGGTAAACTTTAAGAATACGACCTAGTGGGTTACCTTCAGAAGGATTGTTTACGTTCTTAAGCTGTGAACGCATTTTGCCACCAGTGATCGTAAGCGTGATCATTTTGTAGATACCAATTAGTAGGCCAATCGCAAGCATAACTGTGATTGTGTAACCAACTGGACCACCAGCATGATAACGCTCAGCCATTGTCGCTTTCTGCTTCAATAGACCAAGGATTGCACCTTGAGAAGGGTCAGCATAGAAAGGAACAAAGCCAGAAGTTGCGTCAATTAGTTCGTCAGCAGAAGCTACGAAGTGACCGTCTGGTTGACGACCTAGAGGCTGAACAACTTCAGCTTCAGCGTCATACGCTAGGTAGCCAGCTTCACCAACAAGGTTGAAAGTACCAACACGAACAACTTCTTGCTGTGAAGAACCACCGTCAAGGTTAACTACTTCTGTAGTGAACTTAACGACTTCACCGCCTTCAGTCATTTCTTTTTGAAGAGCAAACCATAGGTCTTCTAGTTCTTTAATGTTTGGAAGACCTTTAGAGTCTTCTGACATTTCAGCTAGGAACTGGCCACGACCAGGGAATTGTGCACTTACGATAGACGTAGAGATACGGCCATAAGCTTCAGAAGATGCTTGACGTACTACACCGAACATTTCACCAAGTGTACCTGTAGCTTGGTCAAGTTCAGCAGCCTTTTCATTTAGCGTAACTTCATTGTCTGAGAATTGCTTCTGTAGACGGTCGCCACGTGCTTGTTCAGCTTTGAGGTCTGCTTGTGCCTTGCGAAGAAGTGCTTGCTTGTCAGCACGTGCTGATTGGAACTCAGCTTCGCGTTGCTTATCTAGGCGAGCTTCAGAAACGCGGTTCTGTTGAACCTGGTCTAGAAGGTCTTTCAGGCTCTTTGCTTCCTGAGCCTGCGCTCCGGTTGCTGCAACTGCAACTGTCGCAGCGGCTAAAAGAGATTTGAATACTGGTTTCATTAACAATTACTCCGCTGCGCTAATTGGTAGTTTAATCAGATCCGCAGGAATGACGTTGTTAGCCATTTTAACTGCGTCAACAACTGAAGACAGATACTCGTCACCCAGTTTTTCCCATGCGCGGCTTTCGTTGTTCCATACCCACGCGTGAGTCTGGTCAAGAGAAAGTGCAACTAGCGCCGTACGACCAAGGTTAAAGAAGTCAACAGTAACTTCAGTACCCGCGTCGTCGATAGTACCTTGGTAAGAGTTGATCTTAGTACCGTATTCAACTTCTACTAGGTAAGCTTCTAATACCTGACGGAACTGCTCAGAAACAGTTACGTTAGAGTTAGCCATAAGGTCGCGAAGACGCTCAACACGCTGAAGACGCTCGTCTAAGTGAATTGGACGGTCTAGCTTGATGAACTGTTCTAGGCTGTCGATCATGCGGAACATAAGAGGAACGATGCCCTGCTTTGTTTGTTCGATGCTGTCGATCTGACGTTGCAACGAATCGATACCGCGCTGCTGATCTGCAACTAGGCTAGCGATGTAATCGTTGTAGATTTTAAGGTTTTCTGTCTCATCTACTGTTTGACGATACTCAACAAGTAGTTCTTGAGATTGTTCAAACAACGTATTGATTTTTTCTTGAGATTTCGCTGCAGCCGCGTGGATTTTCGCTTCTTCTTTATGAAGATCTTCAAGCGTATCTGCAGAGACTGCGCTACCTGTTAGTGCGAATGCACCCATAACAGTAGAAGCAATAAGAGTTCTCTTGCTCATTTTGGACATAGTTCCCAACCAAATTTCTTATTTGAATCCTCGCCGATAGGAAAATATTCGGGCAAGGGGCGTATAAAACTTTCACAATTTTGTTTCAGGAATGTAGTAATGATATGAAAATGCACTACTACGAACGTGGTATATTCACATGGATTACTCGGTAGAGTCAAGTTAGCAAAGCACTTGCACCTTAGAAGTGGAGGTTAATTGTTCACTCAGCGCCCAATTAATCACCTTTTATGCAATTTGTTTGTTAATAATTTAACTTGAAGGACACGTTACGCATAAAAATTCACAGTTAGTGACTATAAACACGTCCGATTACTTCCTCTTTACGGCACTAATTGTTGTGCCTATTAAACCTTTTTTGTCAACAACGTCTGAAGCGCAAATATCAACAAAATCGTTACACGCTAATTTACTTTTGAGTAACGTAACTTCTTCGGCATCTCTAGCTGCATTAATTAAATCAGATAGTCTAACACCGTGAGATTCTAGCTCTTTGTCGTACTCTTTGAAGATAGTTTCTTTTTGTGAAAACGAAATATTCGGATTCAATACCGTCTTCAAAAGCTTGGGGAAATTTGTATCGTACAATGCTTGTTTATATTCATCGACGAGTTTTCCGACTTTTTCATTCAGCTCTAATCGAATACTCTCTCTATCCTGAGCGGTCTTTTTAGCGTTGCTTAAAGCGCTTACGAGCCGCTTGATATTAATATATCTTCATTTTCTTTTTCAAAGCACTCAGATAGCACTTTGATTTAAACGTAGATCCTTTCGCCCCTCTCCACTTTCTGTTCGTGAACGCCAAATATTAGTTTTCAGTCAATAGAAGTCAACTTATGTCAAGCGTAAAGATTTAGAACACACCATACCTTTCTGCAATAGCAAACAACAGTGATGACTTCATTATATGTTAACTGAAGAGACCTATTTTTGTGTTTCGAAAAAAGTATATTTGCTTGTTAAAGCCTGTTCTAAGCAAATATCTTTGTAATTTCATTGAAAAGTCCAAGAGCGAAAAAATTGGCATCTAGTGTGAGTGAGCTTATTTGAATTTGCAGATTAAGAGTTAACGATTCTACAAGTAATGCAATGGGTTTGTCATTGGCTATTGATCTAGTAAACAAATGAAAAAAGTTGCGCAAGCTTTAATAACATTCGAATGGTAGTTCCACGATGCTATTTAGGTGTGTACCAGAGATGATTAGCGGAATAAAGATACTACATAGTAGGTGTAAACTTAACTTGCTTTGTAGCTTCATTCGAAGAAAAAGTGAAAACGTGATTAAAGATGTCAATTAAGTATAGATTCAAGAAAGCTCTTTGAAAATGATTCGCAAATAAAAAAGCAAGTCAAGTGCTAATGCCTGACTTGCTTTCACTAAAGAACTTAACGCTTTACTTAGAAACGAGCAGTAAAGCTAGCTTGCATATAACGTCCTGTTACATCATAAGCTTCTGACACTGTGTTTATACCAGTACCACCGTTGACCGAGCTTTGGTTAGCTACAGGTGGTTGTTTATCAAAAGCGTTTCTTACTACCAAAGATATGTTCATATCGTCGCTGATTGCATAAGAAGCCGAAACATCATGATAAATAACTGACGGGAATTCGTTATACTCTTCCAGTGGCGCGAAGTTAGTGAAGTTATAGTTATTCCCTTCAACAGAGTCTACTGAAGACGCCCAGTAACGCATTCTCCATGTGAAATTCCAATCTTCATAACCATAAGATAGATTAAGATTAGCGCGATCATCTGGATACAGTACCTCGCCAGCAAAATCCACGGCGTCACCTGATTCAATACCAGTTACTACGTATTCTGAAGTATGATTCCAGATAAAGTTCACACCAAACTGACCGCCTACTAGCTCAGTGGTATACGCTACTTCTACGTCGAAACCTTTAGTGTCGATATCGTTTTCGTTACTCGTACCGCTATGAACTTCAGCAAGTGCACCATTCGCATCGCGTACAACGTCACCACCACAGTTTGGATCGAAATTTGTGCTCTCGAAGCAGCGTCTAACTACCGTAGAACGTGAAGTTGTGCTTATCGCGTCCTCAATCGAAATATCATAGTAGTCTACGGTTAGAGATAAACCATCCATTACTTGCCATACTGCACCAGCACTCCAGTTATCTGAAGTTTCTGGGTTAACATCGGGATTACCACCGACAGTACCGCCAGTACTTTGTGACTCGACTTGTGTTAGAACAAATTCTCCGTCACGCGCAACTCGCGCCGAAATCTCGGGAATAGATAAACAGTTTTCTGCTATCGTACCAGTGCTTTCTGCAGTGATTCCAGAACAAGGGTCTGAAACCCCTGCAAAAGTTTCTCCTCGACCACCAAATAAATCAGCAATGTTTGGAGTTCGTATTGCTGTTGCAGCTGAAGCACGTAGCTTAAGCGTTTCAATAGGTGAGTATTCAACACCTAAATTCCACGTAGTTTCACCACCCACTATTTCGTGGTCAGCATAGCGAGCTGCAGCATCTAGAATCAAGTTCTCTAAAACAGGAATGCTTGTTTCTACGAATACATCGTTTGTGTAAAAACTGCCATCTGTAGCATCTGCTTGGTTAGTGCTTGAAGCACCTACCTGAGCAAAATCACCAGGTTGGAATTGACCTTTCTCTAGACGATGCTCAACACCAACTGCCACGTTAACAAAACCGCCAGGAAGTTCTAGAGGAGTCTCACCAACAACAGTGGCGCCGAAAATAAACTGTTCAGCTTCACCTGTTGCTTTCGCTGGAGTACTTACATATCGAACAGCTTCTTCAGAAACAGTACCTTCTCCCCAGATATTTAGAGGCACACATCCATACAAACGCGCTGTTTCGTCTGCGCACACGATCTCGCCAGTGTCGGGATCTTCAACTACATTGAATGCCTGATACGCACGTTCTAAATTAACTTGGCCACCATTTTCTTGCCATTGGTCGGTCTTACCCCAACTGACAAAAGTATTAAGTGCCCAGTTATCGTCGATATTCCAATCAAGTCCGGTTGCTATGCGAACGGTGTCGCGCTCCATATTAGTTGAACGTGCTCCAAACTCAACCATACGTCTTACAGTCCATGGAATGTTGTCATCCATTGTGAGACCGTCGTTCATCAAGTTTTGTACCAACAAATCTGGAAGCATAGGATTTGACATACTAATGCCACCTGTACCACCACGAGACGGTTTGAAAACGTCTTCTACGTTAAAAGGTGTAGGCTCAATTGTAGAATCATAAGTTTCTGAAGAGTTCCAATTTGCTTCAGCAAAATATTGGACGTCATCATTTAACTCTTGTGTAAAGTTAAACGCAACATATTTACGCTCAAGAGGCGTTACTAATTGACGATAAGATGCACGGTTAAATGAATTTTCAGATCCAACATATGGTGTTCCGTCAGCATTGTAAGACCCAACTCTACCTTGTGGAGGATATGAGGAATTCTGAATATCTACATATTCATCACCGTTTTCATCTAGGAAAACCGCTTGATCATAACGAGAAAAATCTCTATCAGAAGCTTTTAAACCTTTATCGTCATCATACCCCATTGCAATAGTAACGCTTCCAGAGTCCCAAGAGTTACCTGCAGTGATGTTTATTGCATTTTTCTCTCTGTCAGACTCGCTTGAGATGCCGCTAGTCACATTTACTTCAACACCTTCAAAATCTGAGCGAGTGATGATGTTAACCACCCCAGCAACCGCGTCTGAACCATAAATTGCAGATGAAGCACTTTTAAGAATTTCAATACGCTCAATCATTGATGCGGGAATAGAGTTAAGGTCAACTGCGTAACCACTGGAAGGAGATACACCGGATACAAAACGACGACCATTGACCAAAACAAGGGTTCTTGATTCGCCTAAATTACGCAAAGCCGTTGTGTTAAGACCAACTGCAGTAGTTGAAAAAGAACTATTTGATTGATCGCTCGACGCAATTGAAACAGGTGATTGATTTAGTACATCTGCCGCGTTGATTGCACCGATTGATAAAATTTCATTTCGTCCGATTACCGTAATTGGAACTGGTGATTCAATATCGGTACGCTGAATACGAGAACCAGTTACCTGAATCTTTTCAACTGTTTCAGCAGATTGCTCTTCTTGTGCTTGAACAGCACCAGAAAATGAAAAAGCGGACGCAGCACTAAACGCGAACGCTAGCTTGACTGATTTAGCCAGCTTAGAATTTGTAAACATGTATTGTCTCCCTGGACCACTAAAACTCTTAGTGTGTGTTTCTTAAATCGTTTATATAACGAATTATTATTAGTAAGGTCAAAGCCTCACTTTGATAATAACCACATCCTGTGCGAAGGGTCAACTGGGATCAGACGGGTGTTTCACAAAAGTTCAATTTTTTTTTGTCTTTTAACTCTAATCTGTAAATATTAACTTACATTTTACATATACTTTACAACGCTAAGCTTTTTTAGCTCACTTTTCATACACTTCAAACCAAGACTAAAGTTTAATGAACTCATCTATGCGGCGAACAGCAAAATCGATGACGGCCGCTTACAGTTCGAATACTCTACTAATGAATTTCTGAATATGTTTTTTCGAACTTGGGGGGGATATTTTTAGAGTGTGCATGGTCGCTGCTTATCGGCTGTCGAGCCTGATACATACTTGCAGTTCTTACTGCTGTTGTATCTACTTTTCCTGCTTCATATGGAGGTAAAGATAGCAACTCAGTCTCACGAGTAGCGCCTTGCTTTTCGTAAACCCTATTAATTACTTGTTTTATTGTTTCCTGTGGCTGGTCTTGCAAGGTTTCTAGCTGTATTACTATTGGTGCTACCTCTTTAGAATTAGCCAAAATTTTCGCTAATCTAGACTCATTATCAATAAAACTTTTTATTTTTCTAATATCCCAAGACCAATGTAAACTATTACTAAATTGCGTCTTGAATATTGACCATGCGTTATCAATTTCATTTCTTTTGGTGACAACAAAGATTGCTTTATTAAAAACGTGCTTGATAGCATAAGCATATCGCAAGTTACTTAAGCTTTTGTCAACGATCAGGGCATTTGATACCCCATATTCGCTACAAATCTTAAAATACTCGTCAGCTATCATACTGCATTTTTCTTCATCTAAAAGAGCGAGTGTTTTTAGGCGCTCTAGAGCATTTTTAGTTTTTAATACGTTATCTACTGCCATCGGAAAGGCATCTATTTCCCCCACACTCTGCGCTTCTGTATTTTGAATGATGACTTGTTCTACAAGCGTTGTTCCAGTTCGAGGAATTCCCAAAATAAAAATTGGAGAGCTTTTCGTTGAAACACTTTCATCTGTGAAGTTAGAAGGTTTAACCTCTGCGCACTCAACGTTCTCGTTTCTCCAATCCTCAATTAATGAGTAATCGAATGACTTATCCTTTGGTGAGATCGCTCGCATGGTTTCTGCGCACTTTTCAAAATATTGGTAAGCGGTAACCACTTCGAAGGTTTTTAGGTAGGTATTCCCTAAGGCGTTGTAAAAGCATGCTTTGGACACTGATAAAGGGGCCTTGTCCATGCTAGATAATAAGGTATCTAGTTCCTTCTGTAGCTCTTTTGCTTCCTCTGTATCAGACATCGTTGATAATAAGTGGAGTGTTTCCCCTGACGTTGGGACTTTTATTAAGACTTCTCTAAGCGACTGCTTTGCTTGAGTGAAGTAACCCAGTTGATAAGCGAGTACTCCTTTTAAGTGTAATAGCACTACAGACGACGACACTCTGTTGCCGATAGACTGCAGGTATTCGTATGCCAACTCGGTTTTTCCTAAATCAGAGAGCATTCCCAAGGCTTGCGCTACCATTTGATCACTTTGGCTTTGTTCAAGCGCTTTTTCGATACAGCGCTTAGCTAGTCTATAACTGCCAAACGATTTTGCTATTTGCCCTACTCCAACCCATCTTTCTTGTAAAGGTGCTTGTAAGTTGATTAAGTCGCTAACTATCGCCTCAACCTGTGACTTATTGACTGATTTTGAGGCTGAAACTAACTTTTGCAATAGATGATTCATAGTAAAAAAGAAGCCCAGCACTATGCTGGGCTTTCGACCTTGTTTAGAAATTTACTTCTACACTGAAGCGCACGTAACGTGGCGTTTGGAAAGATGTAGGCAACCCGTAACTTGGGTTGTATTCTCCAAGGAATAATCCTTCATCACTTTGTCCAGCATAACGCTCGTTTATTTCGTTAAGCTGAGTAGCATCATCATTGTTGAATAGGTTAAAGATGTCAGCACGAAGCGCTACGTCCGCTTGCTCTAGCTCAATAAGGTATTTCGCACTCAAATCCAAAGTCCAAGTACTAGCGTACGACCTTCAGAGCCACGAGAAACTAACTCACCATCTTTTACAAATGACTCCGCATCATAGTAGCTTGCGAAAAGATCTGTTGGGTGATAACCAAAAGAGTTAAGGGGTCTACCTGATGTCCAACGGAAGTTTGCTCCCAGTGTAAAGTTCTCAAAGAAAAATGCGACGAATAACTGTAAGAAAAAACGCACAAAAGCTTACTTTTCAAACTATTGGAGATAAAACCCCAGTCGTCTTCTTACAGTTTCAGGCAATTCTGGCAATGCACTCTTGGGAAGTAAGAAGGTTGCCATGTTAAAAAAGTCTAAATAGATACGATTAGACTCAGTTGTTTTCTTGAGGTAATGATGTCCTGACGATCCACCAGTGCCAATTTTAGTGCCCAGCATGCGCTGAACCATCATTGCGTGACGATAGCGCCATATCGTGAGTTGCTCGTCTATCTCTGTGAGTGCGGTAATAAGCTGGAACGGCAGATTAAAGATAGGCTCTTCAGAGTACTGCTTTATAAATAATGCAGAAAGCAATGCTTTATGACTCAAGCGGAACTTGCCCTCGCCTCTTAACTTTTCAAAATGCGTATCATCAAACAACGCATCAAAGTTCTCCATCGTTGCTTGTAAGTCTTTTAGCTCTTGTCGCCGCTCTGTATCAGATAGCATGTCACTGGTTGAAATTGTATGATGGTCGTCTTTCAACATTTCGTCTGCCGCATCTTTATAATATTGCCAAAAATCGAAACCTTCCGTTTTTAGAAGCGGCATTCTTGAAAGCCATTTGTCGACCAGCTCAAACAAACTGGGTTTGCTTTCAAGGGTTTCCAATAACGCTCTATCTTTATCAGTCAGACGGTTGTAAAAGCTTTGCTTATCAAAGTCGATTCTGAAATCACGCTTTAGGCCCAGTGATATTTCTAAACGCTTGAACTGTATACTTTGGAAGCCCGACGCGGGCACCAGGTAGTCCCTAAACGACAAAAACTGCTGTGGCGTCATGGTTTCCATGATAGCAATTTGGTCGTTCATTAACTTTTGAATTTGTATCACTCGCTGTAAGCGATGCACCACTAGCGTTAGCTGCTGATCTTTAACCGTCTCTTGATTAAACGTATCAATTACTGCATTTAATTCATGAAGAACCTGCTTGAACCAAAGCTCATAAACTTGGTGAACAATAATGAACAGCATTTCTTCGTGCGCCGCGTCACCGTACTTCTCACTCTGTAAGTCCTGCGCCCCCAAAATCTTATCAAGCTGTAGGTAATCGCCGTAGTAGCAGGGCTCTATATTTTTTTTCATGTCGTTCTTGCCTTATTGCTTTGTTTAACTTTGTAATTCTATAACCGTCGACTCGACATCCACAGAATACAAGCTATACATTATAAGGATATATAGCCAAGGTTCGTGTTGTGCCATTTAGCTTGTATAAAAATGTGTCCAATTCATTGGACAAGCGCTGTATTTTCAGCGCAGCATGTTTGCACACCACAGCACTTTTACGCAGGGCGCTAACAACAATTATAAGGGGAATGAACATGAAACTAGATGACGACATCCATAACTATTATGAACACCTGGTTTTAGAAAGAATCAGTAAGCTGGGGCTCGATACCACGAAAAGTCCTGATTACTTAGCCGACTTGTGCTGTCTTGCCTTAAATCAGGTTCCACCACGTTATATCCGCTACGAAGTAGACATGGCGTTTTACCTGCCTCAGAGCGAACGAAATCAAATGGAAATGAATGTTGAGCATGCTATTAGTAAAGCACTCAAGTACTTAGATGAAATAGAAAAGACTAAAAAAGAAGACGAATAAGGAATTGGGGTGGCGGGCCTCCAGCCACATCCCGGCACATGAGTCGTCTGCTGCGGCTGCTCCCTTCCAGGCCTGACCGGGTTCACAGAGTATCATTGCGGGAGGACCAAAAGCCCACCATAGAAAATCGCATTCAAAGCAAAGTCATTCGCCCCTGCTTGAGTGTGGGGCGCATTATGACTATTTGGTTGAGAGTTTTCAACCCTTTAAAGAAAATCTCTCTTCGGCAATAAGGTTGGCAACGCGGTTTGTCGCCGCCCCTTCTTGCTCTGCACGGGTATAAATTTCTTTTAGCGTTTCGCCGATTTGCTCAATATGTGCGCGAAGCGCTTCATTAGAACTCGATTCCATACGCTGATGGAAGATGTCGATAACGCCACCCGCGTTGATCACGTAATCTGGCGCATACAGAATGCCGCGTTGTTGAAGCAATTCACCAATATCTTCACGTGCAAGCTGGTTATTTGCAGCGCCTGCAATTACTTTGGCTTTGATTTCAGGCAATGACAGATCGTTAATGGCTGCACCCAACGCACATGGCGCTAACACATCCACATCTAAGCTCAGTATTTCTTCTGGCGCTACAGCTGTCGCACCAAATTCAGATACTGCTTTTTCAACACCTTCAGGATAGATATCCGCAACATAAAGCTTGGCACCGTGCTCATGCAAATGCTTTGCAAGACGGTAGCCAACGTGCCCCATACCTTGTATAGCAACACTGACGCCATCAAGGCTGCGCTTCAAGCCGTACTCTACCGTCGCCTTCAATCCCACAAACACACCGTATGCTGTAGATGGAGCCGGGTTTCCGTCAGGTACTTCGCCCGCATAGTGGTATTTAGCATTAACACCAGCGATGTAATCCGACTCGGTTGCCATAGTTTGCAAGTCCGTTACTGAAATACCAGAGTCTTCAGCAGTGAAATACTTTCCGCCCAATGATTCAACAAACTTGCCCATTGCCTTCATCATTTCTGGCGATTTAGCCTTACGAGGGTCGCCGATGATCACAGATTTACCGCCGCCAAGCTCCAAGTTAGCCATGGCTGCTTTATACGTCATCCCCTTTGACAGTCTCAACACATCGGTCAATGCCTCACCACTATTTACGTAGGGCCACATGCGACAACCGCCAAGTGCTGGCCCCAGATTGGTATTGTGTACAGCAATAATGGCGCTCAAGCCCGCCTTCTCGTCATGATAAAACGCAACGTGTTCGTGATTATTGAACTCTGGGTGATCAAAAACTGACATATTTCTCCTGTTAATACTGTGATGAATTAAAGCCTACCCAAGGTCTAGCTGTCACGAAAACGAAACGCCGCTCATTTGGGATGATGTGAGAGTCTGAAGATGATTTGCGGTACACTTATCGGCCTCGCAAAGATCAGCAACATTTTGCCAAGTGTATCCGATTGTTTTGAGGACAGGCCTTGCAAAGTTTGTTAATGAAATTTACAAACTGAAACGCAATAGAATTGATTACAATTTTTCTAGGACAGCTATCCTAGAATTTTTTTTGATATATAATAAACATCATAAAAACGACGGAAACAGTGTTAATGAAATTGGATAAATTTGACCGTGAGATTTTGCGCGTACTTCAGCAAGACGCCACGGTGTCGATGGCAGATTTAAGCCAGCGTGTAGGATTGTCGCATACTCCGTGCTGGAGACGTGTCAAACGAATGGAAGCCGACGGCATCATTCTTGGTAAAGTCACATTACTAAACAGCAAAAAACTGAATTTAGGTGTGTCTGTCTTTATCTATGTCACGTTGAAAAACCATGACGGTGACTCGCTAACCGATTTTGAAAATGCCGTACAAAACATCGATGAAATCGTAGAGTGTCATACCACCAGCGGTGAAAAAGACTATTTACTAAAAGTGATAGTGGAAAGTATTGAAGAGTACGAATTCTTACTTAAAACGAAATTAACTCACCTGCCTCTCGTCGATCACTTAAGCTCAACCTTCGCCTTAAAGCAGGTGAAAAACACCACCGAGCTACCGATTAAACGCCAATAACTTAAAAAAATGGGTCAGAGTACATTTCTACTCTGCCCCGTCAGTCTAAGTGGCGTCTATTTGATTTTCGGGCTTAGCCCGCTCAAAAGCATCTAACTCGTTACAGTTCTTCGCTATCTTACTAATTAAAGGGTAGCGACTCATATCGACGTTAAAACGTTGCGCATTATACACTTGGGGTACTAAGCAAATATCAGCCAGCGTAACATCGAAATCAAAGCAGAACTTTCCAGCTTGGGTCTGAAGACGCTTTTCAATGCCGTCGAACCCCAGCGTTATCCAGTGGGATGCCCACTTCGCCACATCATCTTGTGACGCCTCAAAATTCCCTTTTAACGCATTCAGTACACGTAGATTACCCAAAGGCTGAATATCACACGCGATATCTTGTGCTAGCGCTCTCACTCTGGCTCTCTCTGTTCGATGTTCAGGAACCAGCTGGTGTTCGCCTTCATACCGTTCATCAAGATATTCGATGATTGATAGCGATTGATTCAGAATAATATCTTCGTCTTCGTCAACCAAAGTAGGGACAAGGTGCGCAGGATTGATACGCGTATATTCGCTACTATGCTGCTCGCCACCGTTGTTTACAAGATGCACAGGTACATACTCGTACTCAACCCCTTTCAAATTCAGCGCAATCCGCACGCGGTAAGAGGCGGTCGAACGCCAATAGCCGTAAAGTTTTATACTCATGGTACTACCACACCTATTAAACGTTTTTGGTAGGAGTGCAGGGCTTTGATGAATCTAAACGCTCTACACCCTCTTATAATGATAGTGGGGAAAACAACAACGTGCCTACTGAGTAAACCGCGTTATTACCCCACACTACTTTTTATTTTAAAGTTTTAGCTAAGCGGTTTAACTTGCTGTTCAATGGCGCCAAAAACAGAGTGGCCTTCTTTATCTAGCATTTCTATGCGAATACGATCGCCAAACTGCATGAAAGGAGTAGAAGGTTTGCCGTCTCGAATAGTCTCAATCATGCGCACTTCTGCAATACATGAATAACCCACACCGCCTTCAGCGATGGCAGAGCCATGATCTGTACCCTGTTTATTAGACACTGTACCCGAGCCGATGATAGCACCTGCACCTAGGTTTCTGCTCTTGGCGGCATGCGCGACTAGCTGACCAAAATCAAACGTCATGTCCTGACCCGCTTCAGGCTTACCGAATAGTTCACCATTGTAGGTTGAACGCAAAGGCAAGTGCACTTTGCTATCTTTCCACGCATCACCTAATTCATCTGGTGTTACAGCAACCGGAGAAAAGCTAGACGCAGGTTTTGATTGGAAGAAGCCAAACCCCTTCGCCAGTTCGCCTGGGATTAACCCTCTAAGTGACACGTCGTTAACTAACATAATAAGTCGAATGCGCTCTGAAGCTTGTTCAGGCGTACACGCCATAGGAACATCATCGGTAACAACAGCGACTTCACCTTCAAAATCGATTCCCCAATCATCACTTGGAAGTATGATGTCATCCTCGGGTCCAATAAAGTCATCGGAACCACCTTGATACATCAATGGGTCAGTCCAAAAGCTTTCCGGCATTTCTGCATTACGCGCCTTTCGCACCAATTCCACATGGTTCACATAAGCACTTCCATCAGCCCATTGGTAAGCTCTAGGCAGAGGCGACTCACAGCGAGATGCATCAAACGGCACGCTGTCACACGCATTGTCATTTAGCGCTTGGTATTTCATCTGTAGCTGAGGGGCAATCTCTTTCCAATTATCCAGTGCGTCTTGCATCGTTTTCGCAATGTCCTGTGCACTGCATGCTCGAGAAAGGTCCTTCGACACTACCATTAGGCAGCCATCTCGGGTTTCATTCTTATAGGTTGCTAGTTTCATTGTTCTTTCCTCGAAAAATTATTCATCAGCTTGGCGCTCTTGCCCTGAATAAAAGACCTATATCTTTTTACGCGGCAGCATCACACACAATTCCATGATTATAGTTATGCCACTAGTTGGTGTGCGTTGAGAAGTGATCTGTTGACGAAGTTTTATTTGGCTGTAAGAAAGGGTGTACGCTAGTAAGCCTCTGTTGAGCAGGTATAGCGCTGCCCGCTTGCTCCGTGGGCGATGTAAATTTATCGTAACAGATGAATTGATATTGCTCTGAGGCACAAAAACGCATTAACGATATAAAAATTGGCGTAGACCATTTGCCATTTTTACTTTGCTAAACGAAGTCAAATATACTTGATCACATTGACCTTCACCCTATGGCAAAGGTCGATGCTCCCATATAATTAAAGTTTTACCGTTGCCTTGTTAATGCCGTACTCACGTAACTTATTTGCAATTGCCGTATGACTTAATCCCAGTTTTTTAGCCAATTGACGGGTACTTGGGTAAGAAGGATATAACCGCTTGAGCAAGTCCTTTTCAAACTTCTTCACTTCTTCGTCTAATGTGCCGTCAAAGTTTTCGTCAATATAAGTGACGCTTGGCGCACAACTTGGAAGCTGAATGTCTTCCTTGGTAATCTCCTTACCGTCAAGGAGTGATAACGCGCGATACAACGCATTCTGTAGCTGTCTCACATTGCCCGGCCACGGGTACTGCTGCAGAAAATCAACACAGGATTTACTGAGTTTCGCAGGACGGCGACCTAACTTGGTACTGTGTTGAACGATGAAAGACTCGGCTAGAGGAACGATATCCTGCCTTCTGTCTTTTAAAGAAGGCATAACCAAACTTAGTACGTTTAAGCGGTAGTACAATTCTTTTCTAAATCGTCCTTCTTCTACAAGCTGACCTAAATCACGACAGGTGGTGCAAATAAATCGCACGTCTACCTTAACTGGCTCAGAATCCCCTACTCTTCTAAATTCGCCGTCTTCCAGAACACGGAGCAGTTTAGCTTGAAGCTGAGAAGACATATCAGCAATTTCATCGAGAAGAAGCGTACCGCCTTTTGCTTGCTCTAATAGCCCCACTTTTGCATTAGGCTGATTGAATGCGCCCGCTGCGTAACCGAATAATTCGGTTTCTGCCACGCTGTCAGGTAAAGACGCGCAGTTTAAAGCTAAAAATGCACCTTCACTGCGACGGCTAGACTGATGACATGCTCTGGCAATCATTTCCTTGCCTGTGCCTGTTTCACCAAAAATTAAAATAGGTGCATCCAAATCAGCTATTCGCTTGGCTTCATGAACGACTCGCTTCATAAACGGAGATTGAGTGACAAAGCGGTCAAAGCTATCAGTGGGAGACTGGTGGAACGCGGTAAATTGCTGTCCTAGTCGCATCTCTGATTTTAATATCACCACAGCACCTGCCATGATCATATTCTGCTCGCCGTCAGGTACGGTAATAGGCAGCATATCGGCTAGGTAATCCTGTTGAATAAACTTCACTTTCGAAGACTGAGGGCCAGGCGATTTACCGTCCATCCATTTGGTAAAGTTAAAGCCTTTCACAACTTCGCCAATTTCAATGCCTTCTATTTCGCTACTCGGAATTTCTAGCCCCGCGCACACCGCTTCATTGCATAGCAAGATATTGCCTTTGGCGTCGATAGAAAACACAGGGTCGGGCAACGTTCTTAAAATAGCGGAAAGCTGATTTTTTTCACGCTCTCCTGGCATGAAAAGCGTCGTCTTCACATCGTCGATACCATCGATGCGGCGAATTTGAGGCATGAGGTGTTGAAAATCTGCAAATTCGATATTGGGAAAATTAAGGAAAATTTTTCCCGCAGGGTCAATTTCAATACCGCGTAAATCTATTTCTTTAGTAACGAGAATATCTAAAACATCTTGAGTGATACCAAGACGGTCCTGACAGCTTATTTCTAGACGCATAGGGTGTTATAGCTATTTTGTAAACATATATGTACAGAATACCATACTTTTACAAAAAGATAACAAGATAAATGTTACAGATGGTTAAATTTGCGATGAATCACACATTTAAGAACGCGCAGAGAGCATGATTAAAAGGCCGCACATACCAAATAAAAAAAATGCCGCTTCAATGAGCGGCATCCTATATAAAACACATTTGATTAACAATAGTACTAGCTGGCTTTTTTCTCTTTCGGTGGGAAAAGTGGGGAAAATAACCCTAAGGTTTTCGCTTTTTGTACTAGCGCCATGATATCCATCTCTGCTAATTCGAACAAATGATCGAACTCTGGCAGAATGTAATAAAGAGGTTGCATAATATCGATACGATAAGGCGTACGCAGAGCATCGATAGCAGTAAGTGGATTGCGCAACGGCGTGTCGCTGTCTAACGCATAAATAGTTTCGCCAGGTGAAGACAATATACCACCACCATATATCTTTAACTCATCCTTAGCCCTAACCAGTCCAAACTCTACGGTAAACCAATAAAGACGCGCTAAGTAAACTCGGTCTTCTTTACTGGCCGCTAAGCCCAACTTGCCATATGTATGGGTAAAATGAGCAAAGGCTGGGTTTGTTAACAGCGGACAGTGACCGAATACCTCATGAAAAATATCCGGCTCCTGCAAATAATCGAATTCTTCTCTGGTGCGAATAAAGGTGGCAACAGGAAATTGCTTATTCGCCAGTAATCTGAAAAATTCGCCAAAATTAATTAACGCAGGCACTTCAGCTGTTTGCCAACCCGTTTTCTCCATCAGTACTTTGTTGATGTCGGGTAGCTGAGGAATTTCCTTTTCATTTAACTTCAACAAATCAAGCCCGTCCAAGTATTCTTGGCACGCTCTTTCTTTCACCAGCGGAATTTGTCTCGCATAGAGTTCAGACCAAATTTGGTTCTCTTCGTCTGACCAATGGATAATGCCATTCTCGTCAGATTGTCTCGACTGGTATTGCGTTGATTTTGGCATAACTTCTGTAACCAATAAGAGTTGAAAAACTTGTTTATCAGTCTAATGAAATTCGCGACGTCGAAAAGTATAAGCCCTCACGAGCGACTCGATTTTGCTGTAACAGGAATTTTACAAAACCAAGCAAACACATTGTTTTATATAACAAAAAGCCGCTCATTACGAGCGGCTTCATTCAAGTTTGCTTGGTGCGCCATCGCCAATTAAAGGCGGCTAATTTCTTTATTGAGTTGATATTCGCGAGACGTTACATAAGTTTCCATTTTACGAAGTCGAACTTCTGCTTTTTCAAAACGATTGCGAATATCGTGAAACGCTTGTTTTGGTGGCTCGCCCGCCTGCCAAACTTTCGTTTTCACTTCCACTTTTGGGCTTTTTACCTGACCACCGTTGGGATTTGTCCATCCCTTACCTTTTGAGAAAACAGGTTGCGTTGGTGCATTTTTTAATCCAACAGGTTTTTTATCGAGGATGAACCAAGCTGCAATGTATGCAACAAAGATGAAAGGTCCGGCTAACAAGAAGAAACCTGTTACAACTAAAATCCTTACTAACCAAGTTTCTAAGCCGAAATATTCAGCTACACCCGAGCACACGCCTGCAATTCTTGCATTTTCTGGGTTGCGATAGAGCTGCTTACCGTTTCTCATGCTCTATTCCTCCACTCAGGTGCCTCGCTGTCTAAAATGGCCTCTAGAGTTTCAATGCGTTCGCTCATTTTCTCGGCTTTTTCGGCTAAGTCTTGCAAAGATGCGTGCTCTTCTGCACTCAACCCCTGATTCACTTGCTTTTTGCTTCGATAGTGTAATATTAGCCAAATTGGAGCAACGAATATTGAAAACACCACAAGGGGCATCACCAACATTGCAATCGTACCTTCATCCATCTCAATCTCTCCTACAAACTCTGATGTAATTACCCTCCTTCCGATTTCACATCAGGAGGGTACACCCTATTCTTATTATTCTGATTTTTCGGTGCTTGTGCTTGTGTTTGCACCTTTTACTTTCGCTTTAAGCGCAGCAAGTTCGTCTTCAACTTTGTCACTGGCCTCTAGTTCAGCAAACTCATCCTGTAACGTTTTCTTACCTAGATCGTAAGCTTCAACCTGCGACTCAAGGTCATCGATTTTACGCTCATATTGCTCAAAGCGTCCCATCGCATTGTCTACTTTAGTGCTATCCAGCGTCTTTTTCACTTCAAGACGAGAGCTTGCAGTTTTCTGGCGCATAATAATCGCTTTTTGGCGACTCTTCGCATCCGCTAGCTTTTCTTGAAGCTGACCAATTTCATCCTGAAGTTTGCTGATTTGCTCATCAACAATGGCCAGTTCTTTACTTAACGCTTCAGCAGCTTCTGCAGACTTCTTCTTTTCCTGCAGCGCAGCACGCGCCAAGTCTTCTCTGTCTTTACTCAAAGCAAGCTCAGCTTTGGCTTCCCAGTCACTTGCATCGCTTTCATACTTTGCAATTTGATTAACAATTTCTTTTTTGTTGGCTAAGGTCTTTGCTGATGCTGAGCGCACCTCAACCAATGTGTCTTCCATTTCCTGAATGATTAATCTAACCATTTTCTCAGGATCTTCCGCTTTATCTAAAAGCGCATTAATATTCGAATTCACAATATCTGTAAAACGCGAGAAGATACCCATAATAATTACCTCTTGCTAAAAATGGTAAGTGTTTAAAAAACACCACACTTGATAAATAGGTTACTCTTGGTGTTAATTGTATTCAATATACTTGCCAACTTTATAACAGTGCTAACCTGCTATTTTTCATACACTTTTTATAAGTTCAAATAATACTCGTTTCTCAATATGTTTTGTTCTACACTATTAATTGGTCGAAATGACTAACTTTTGAGGGATTTAATGAGTAGGTATCGACAGCAAGATAATTTACTTGGCCAAGCGAATAGTTTTCTAGAAGTTTTAGAGCAAATTTCACAAATTGCATCGCTAGATAAACCTGTGCTGGTCATAGGTGAGCGAGGCACAGGTAAAGAGCTTATTGCCGCGCGACTTCACTTCTTATCTAAACGCTGGGATCAGAACTATATTAAGCTTAACTGTGCTGCCTTAAGTGAAAGCCTATTGGAGAGTGAATTATTCGGTTATGAAGCAGGTGCGTTCACCGGTGCCTCAAAACGCCGCGAAGGTCGCTTTGAAGTGGCCCACAACGGCACCTTATTTCTTGATGAACTGGCTAATACTTCTGGCCTTATTCAGGAAAAGCTACTGCGCGTTGTCGAATATGGCGAATTTGAGCGCGTTGGCGGAAGCAAGTCAGTAAAAACTGACGTACGCCTTATTGCAGCAACAAACGAAGACTTACCCACGCTTGCCGATGCAGGTGAATTTCGTGCAGACTTACTCGACCGACTTGCCTTTGACGTAATTACCATTCCTCCGCTACGCGAGCGTAGGGAAGATATCATGATGTTGGCAGAAAACTTTGCTATTAATATGGCCCGTGAAATGGAAATGGAATTATTCAGCGGCTTTACAGAGAAGGCGAAGCGGACCCTTCTTGATTACGACTGGCCAGGCAATATACGTGAACTAAAGAACGTGGTCGAACGTGCAGTATATCGAACAAATAACCCTCATCTGCCCGTACATGAAATCGTTCTTGACCCCTTTGAGTCAGCTTATCGCCCTAAAGGCAGAGTGAAGACCAATGACAGAGTGAATACGCCCGTCTCACCCGTTACTCAATCCCCTTCAGAGGCCGCTGCCACCAATGAACGCATTGAAAGTGCAGACATTACGCCACTGGCACCAGTGAAAAAGCCAGAAATTGTTGAATATCCCATAGATTTGAAAGAACGTTCTCAACAACATGAGATAGATATGATAAAACAGGCACTTGCTGACAGTCAGTTTAATCAGAAGAAGACTGCTGAAAAATTGAGCCTGACGTATCATCAGCTGCGAGGCTATCTCAAAAAATATAACTTACTAGATTCTTCCGCGGAAAGCGTCGAGGCGTAAAGCATGTCCCATGGTTTGGTAAAGCGTTTGTCATTATGTATATGTACAGCGCTTCTTGTTGCATCCTGTGCTAAGCAGAACAAACAAGCGTTTTACAATACGGGTATTATATACTGCTCTGAAAGCAATCCAGTTACCTTCAATCCGCAGCTAGATACATCAAGTACAACGTCAGATGCATCTTCACACCAACTCTACGACAGATTGCTTGATTTCGACCCTGAGTCTGGCCGCATCGTGCCTAGTTTGGCGAGTAGTTGGTTAGTGAGTGATGACGGTCTTACCTACGCTTTTCAACTGAGAAAGGATGTATGGTTTCACAATACGCGCTACTTCACGCCAACACGAAACTTTAGCGCCGACGATGTTATCTTCAGTATAGACAGATGGCGCCTACGCTCCCATCCATACCATTACGTATCTGGTGGGCGCTATCCCTACTTCGAAAGCATAGGCCTTGCACAAAATATCGCGTCGGTAGAGCGCGTAAACGGCTACCGCGTTGAAATTACACTTAAGCGCAGGGATAGCTCATTTTTGGCAAATCTAGCAACCGATTTCGCCGTTATCTTATCAGAAGAATATGCTAACCAGCTGGCACAGACCGGCACGCCAGGCAAAATCGATGAGCTTCCAGTAGGTACTGGCCCCTTTAAATTCGATAGCTATCGCAAAGATCATTTCATTAAGTTCCTGCGCCACGACAATTATTGGCGTGACCAGATGGAAGATGCGCGCACGAGTGATGAAGCCCTAAGCTATAACAATACTGTAGAGAGTGCCAACCAAGAGGTTGAAAATGGCCAAGGTGGCGAAGATACTGTTCAAGATGGTACAGCACAAAACGGTGACGAAACGCGCCCTGTTGTAGAGCAGCTTATATTCGACATTACGCCAAGAAGCTCACTGAGACTGGCTAAATTAATGACAGGTGAATGTGACGCTACCGCTTTTCCTGCACAGACTGAACTTGAAGTGATTCGGGCAAAAGAAGATCTGACGCTAGCGGAAAAGCCAGGACTAAACATTGGATTTTGGGCGTTTAACACTCAACGCCCTCCTTTTGATAACCCAGATGTAAGACGTGCGCTAGCGGCCGCAATCGATAAGAACACATTGCTAGAAGCGGTATATTTCGACAGTGCTACTAGAGCTAAGACCCTGCTGCCTGCGGCAAGTTGGGCGTTTCAAAATGACGCAGACGATACCGCCTACAATCCAGTTCTAGCGCGCAAATTATTAGCTGACGCCGGTGTTAAGGCCGGCTTTTCTATGACGATATGGGCTATGCCTGTTGAACGCTCTTACAATCCTAACGCAACGAAGATGGCCGAGCTCATTCAGCGTTATTTACGTGATGTAGGCGTAGAAGCAACCATTGTCAGTTACGATTGGACTACCTTCAGACGCCATCTTCAGGAAGGTCTGCACGACTCGGTATTAATTGGTTGGTCTGCCGACAACGGAGACCCAGATAACTTCTATCGTCCGCTATTGAGCTGTGGTGCTATACCCTCAGGTACAAATCGTGCCATGTGGTGCAGTGAAGACTATGATAAATTACTCAACGACGCCCTTCAGACAGATGATATTGAAGAGCGCACAGCTATATACCGGCAAGTTAACCGATTATTATACGAACGCCTTCCTCTTGTTCCCATCGCACACGCCTACCGCTATCAGGCATACAGGAATGAACTAGAAGGAATGACCATTAATCCCTTTGGCGGTGTACGCTTTGGTGGAGTAAAAAAAGCACTGTGATCCAGATCCTCGTAAGATACTGCACTTTATTTATATTAACGCTTTTGGTGTTAGCGATTATGTCGTTTTCACTCGCCTATCTTTTTCCAGGCGATACACTTGAAAACCTAACAGGACTCGTGCCGCAAAATGAAATTCAACGTGCGGCATTAGAGCGACAATTTAAGCTAGATCAGCCCTATATTTTCCAGTTTTTCTATTATGTAGGCAATTTGCTCACTGGTGACTGGGGATACAGCTTTACGTCAGGCCTGCCGCTAAGAGAAGAAATAGGTATTGCGATGCCAGCCACAATAGAACTGGCAACCTATGCCATGTTGATGGCCTTATTCGTTGGAATACCGCTTGGTTATTATGCAGGGATTCGCAGCTATTCAACATCTGATCACCTAATAAATAGCGCAAGTATAACGACCTATTCTTTTCCAGTTTTCTGGTTTGCGCTCTTGCTTATATTGGTTTTCAGTTTGCAGCTAGACGCTGCACCGCTGTCGGGTCGTATCAGTTTGCTTTATAACATCGAACCCGTATCAGGCTTTATTCTCATTGATATTTTATTGTCTGACGTAGAAAATAAGACTTTAGCCTTCAAAGATGCGTTATCGCACTTATTATTACCTACGTTTGCCATTGGTGCTATCGCCACCGCTTCGATGATACGTATAACAAGACGTTCTGTTATAGACGTAAAACACCGCCCCTATATCGCTGCAGCAATATCTAGAGGCCTTTCAAGTTGGCAGATATTCTTTCGTCATATTTTGCGTAACGCGTTACTGCCAATATTACCACTAATGGCGATACAAATTACGACACTAATAACGAACGCTATGATTGTCGAAACTTTGTTTTCTTGGCCAGGGATCGGTAATTGGCTGATTCAAGCTATTTATCAACGAGATTACCCTGCCCTTAGAATTGGTATGATGACAGTATCCACGGTGGTAATTACACTCACGATTCTGGTTGATTTGTTTAACCGAATGATTGACCCAAGCAGAGAGAAATACGAACGTGCCACAGTTTAGTTTATACGACGAAGAATTCCATCCGTCGCCGTGGCAACGGACTTGGGCATCATTTAGAGCGAGCCACATCGCCATGCTTGGCCTGATTATGCTGGCATTGTTTGTTGTGTGTGCGCTGTTTGCACCAATCATCACTCCCTATGATGCCGTGGAACAAAATATCGACGGACTGTTGATACCGCCTAGCTGGTTAGCTAATGGCTCTATATCGCACCTTTTCGGTACTGATGCGTTGGGTCGAGACCTATTTACCCGCATAATTTATGGGTGTCGCATCACATTAGGCTCGGCATTCATTACTGTTGTGCTGGCCATGTTAGTCGGTGTTAGCCTTGGGACCTTTGCAGGCATGCTGCGAGGTGTTCGCTCAAGTATCGTCAACCACTTACTCGATGCACTTATGGCCATTCCCACGTTACTTATTGCGATTATTATCGTTGCAATATTGGGTACCGGTTTGGTTAACAGCATGTGGGCAATTACCCTTGCACTTATTCCACAGTTTGTACACCACACAAGAAGTTTTGTACGCGCCGAAATGAAAAAAGAATATATAGTGGCGTCTAAATTGGACGGTGCCAGTAGATGGCAACTTTTTGCTCATTCTATACTACCGAACATGACCGAAATGCTGGTTGTACAGGGCACGCTTGCACTTTCTATTGCAGTTATCGACATATCTGCACTTGGTTTTCTGAATTTAGGCGCGCAGTCACCGCTTCCGGAACTTGGCGTTATTTTAGCTGATGGGCTAGATGTTGCTTATCTAGCACCGTGGAACGTTGCCGTCCCCGGCATGGCGATATTCTTCATGGTGCTATCTATCAACATTGTGGGCGACGGTTTGCGTTCAGCACTTAGAAAAAGAGTGAGTCATTAATATGCCAATGCTTGATATTAAAAACCTCACCTTGGAAATGCAGAGCAGCGATGGCGCAATTAAGGCGTTGGATAAGGTTAATCTGTCGGTTAGCAGCGGGGAAATTCGCGCACTGGTAGGAGAGTCTGGCTCAGGCAAAAGTTTGATCGTGTCCGCCATTTGCGGAGCCCTTCCTAACCAATGGAATTTAACGGCTGACCGCATGAGTTGGAATGGTGAAAACCTGCTGAGTATGTCTGTACAGCAGCGTCGTGAGGTCATGCGCCGAGAAATAGCGGTCGTATTCCAAAACCCACAGGCAAGTTTAGACCCATCGGCAACCCTTGGAGAGCAGTTGGAAGAGAGCATTCCCGATGAATTTGTTGAAGGGAGCTGGTTCTGGCAACGAGCACAACATCGCAAAAAGATCGCAATAAGCACCGTTCACAAAGTAGGAATAAAGTACCACAAGCATTATTTAAGCGCTTTTCCTCATCAAATACCGGCTGACATAGGTCAAAAATTCATGATTGCGATGGCCCTGGTTTCACAGCCTAAATTGCTCATCGCCGATGACCCAACTCGGGGAATGGAACCTACAACAAAAACACAAATTCTGAAGCTCTTCACTCGTTTGAATCAGACCCGCTCGCTCTCGATCTTGTTTGTTAGTCACGACCTACTGGCAATTGCAAGTATGTCTCACTCTATGACGGTGTTGTATGCAGGGCAGACTGTAGAATCAGGTAGAATGAAGCACATTAAGAAGCGCCCTCTGCACCCTTACACAAAAGCATTACTAGACAGCGCGCCGAGCTTCAGAAAAGATTTACCACCGAAATCGCTGCTACCCACGCTTGGTGGCTCTATTCCCACTCTACAGCATTTGCCTATTGGTTGCCGATTAGGTCCGCGCTGCCCTCGTGCTCAGCGCGCCTGTGTACAAACACCAGCCGTGCGTAAAATTCACGATCACAATTACAGCTGTCACTTCCCTCTACATATGGAGAAGCTGTAATGGATATCATGCAGGTTAAAGATCTCACGTTTATTCATAACGAAAGGAAACGTTGGCTAAAACGCCCTGAAGTATTTCAACTTGGCCCAGTGAACTTAAGCGTAAAGCGCGGTGAAACCATTGCAATTATTGGTGAAAACCGCTCAGGTAAATCCCTGTTGGCTAAGCTCTTGGTAGGTGCACTGCCTGCTGATGCAGGTGAAATTGAAATTAACACACACAAATATTTAGCCAAATACCAGTCTAAAGATAGCCAGCAAAAACGTACCCATGACATTCGTATGATCTTGCAGCATAGCTCCGAGTCGATGAATCCATCGGTTCCTGTGGGAAAAATTTTGGATGAGCCATTGCGTTTGAATACAGGCCTAAGCGAAGCTGAACGCAAACCAATTATAGAAGATATGTTGGTGAAGGTAGGCCTCTTGCGCGAACACTATTACTTTTATCGACATATGCTTTCTGATGGGCAGCAGCAGCGCGTAGCGCTAGCCAGAGCCATTGTGTTAAAGCCCAAAGTGTTAGTGGCTGACGAACCTTTTGCAGCGTTAGACCCCTCCATTCGTTCGCAAACGGTGAATCTTATATTGAAGCTTCAGCAAGAACTTGGTTTGGCGTTTATCTTTATTAGTCACAACTTGGGTATTGTGCGACACATTGCTGACAGGGTTATTGTGATGGAAGGCGGTGAAATTGTAGAAGAAGGCAAGACCGAAACTATCTTTAGGTGGCCCCAGCATACGCGCACTAAGAAACTCGTTACCGCATACCAGTCACTGGTACCACAAAACACAATTCGAGAATAACGAGGTTATCATTTAGGTACTGCTTTCTTAAGACGCGTACTCACACAATGAACAGGGTCGTTCTGCTCAACGCAAAGAGAAAACCCTAGAAAGCCTTTTTTGAACAAACGCCATGCAATAAAAAAGGGGCAAATAAACTGCCCCTTGTACAGCAATGCATTCGTGCTTTCTAGCCAACCAGAGCCAAAAGTATACCTGCGGCAACCGCACTACCTAGCACGCCAGCCACGTTAGGTCCCATTGCATGCATAAGTAAGAAGTTATGGGGGTTTGCTTCTAGCCCAACTTTGTTCACCACTCTGGCTGCCATTGGCACAGCAGAGACGCCAGCCGCGCCTATTAGCGGGTTTATACTGCCACCCGTCAGCTTACTCATTAGCTTGGCCATGAGTACACCTGCGGCAGTGCCTATACCAAACGCGATAGCCCCAAGCCCCAAAATACCTAAGGTCTCGACCGTAAGGAATGCTTCAGCAGATAACTTTGATCCTACTGCTAAACCAAGGAAAATAGTGACCGTATTGATGAGCTCGTTTTGGGCTGTTTTGCTCAACCTGTCTACCACGCCACACTCTTTCATTAAATTACCGAAGCAGAACATGCCGACAAGCGGCGTTGCAGCAGGTAAGAATAAGATAGTCATAAACAGCACAGCAAGCGGGAAAATAATCTTCTCTCGCTTTGACACAGGTCGTAGTTGACCCATTTTTATCTCGCGCTCTTCTTTTGTGGTCAGCGCTTTCATGATAGGTGGCTGGATAATAGGCACCAACGCCATATAAGAGTATGCAGCGACTGCAATCGCACCAAGCAAATCAGGCGCAAGCCGTGAGGCGAGGAAAATGGCAGTAGGCCCATCCGCGCCACCTATGATAGCAATGGCGCTCGCGTCCTTTAACGTAAACTCAAAGCCAGGTATTAGGTTTAGCGCTATAGCGCCAAACAAGGTAGCAAAAATACCGAACTGCGCAGCTGCACCAAGTAACAACATTTTGGGGTTAGCAATAAGCGCACTGAAATCAGTCATTGCGCCTACGCCCATGAAGATGAGCAGAGGAAATACCCCTGTATCTATGCCGATTTTGTATATGTAGTGCAGCAACCCACCCGCTTCTGAAAAACCAGCAATAGGGATGTTAGTAAGCAATGCACCAAAACCAATGGGCAGTAAAAGCAATGGCTCAAACTTTTTAACAATGGCTAAGTACAGCAAGCCGAAACCCACTGCCATCATTATAAGCTGGCCCGCTTCAAAGTGCGCAAGCGCGGTACTATCCCAAAGTACCATTAACTTATCCATGTACTACCCCAATAAGATTAACGGTTGACCACTGGTTACGGCATCGCCTTCACTAACAGTAATGTCGGTGACCGTACCGGTGTATGCGGAGCGGATCTCTGTCTCCATTTTCATGGCTTCAAGGATCATCACCACATCGCCTTCTGACACACTGTCGCCGTTTCTCACCAAGACTTTGAAGACGTTACCTGCAAGCGGTGCATCAATAGACTGTGAAGCGGTAGAGGCTGATAGCGCAGCGCTATTGGTTTGAGGCTGTGCTTGCGTCTGAGAGCCACTAGCAGGTGTAACGCTCGTCAGCGTACCTGAAGGTGCCACTTCTACGCGATACACTCTTCCATCTACGTTTACGTCGTAAGTTTCACTCGCGGTAGCCCCTTGTGAGGTTGACTTGGCTTCAGCAGGCTTAGGCGCACTCGAGCTTTGCGACTCTTGCGCGCTAGGTGCAGGTTCAAACGCATCAGGGTTGCCGCGGTTTTCGATAAACTTTAGGCCTATCTGCGGGAATAAGGCATAAGTCAAAACATCATCAATTTTATCGTCTGACAGCGATAGTTGCTTTTTCTCAGCCAGTTCATCAAGCTCTTTACTCAGTGTATCCAGCTCTGGGGCAATATTGTCCGCAGGGCGGCATGTAACGGGTTCTGCGCCATCAAGCACACGCGCCTGCAACTCTTTGTTTACTGGTGCTGCAGTAGCGCCATATTCACCTTTGAGAACGCCTGCGGTTTCTTTGGTAATGCTTTTGTAACGTTCGCCAGTGAGTACGTTAAGCACTGACTGCGTGCCCACAATTTGTGAGGTTGGCGTAACAAGAGGAATGAACCCAAGATCTTCCCTTACCCGTGGAATTTCTTTTAACACTTCTTCGAATTTATCTTCAGCGCCCTGCTCTTTAAGCTGACTTTCCATGTTGGTTAGCATTCCGCCCGGTACTTGAGCCAAAAGAATACGTGCGTCTACCCCTTTGAGACTGCCTTCGAACTTGCTGTATTTCTTTCTTACCTCTCTGAAGTAACTGGCAATGTCTTCAAGCTCAGGCAATGAAATGCCCGTATCGCGCTCAGTCCCTTCTACGATAGAAACCATGGTCTCAGTTGCGCTATGGCCATAAGTCATGCTCATTGAAGAAATAGCCGTGTCCAGCATATCAATGCCGGCATCGATAGCTTTTTGATACGTCGCCGTACTCAACCCTGTTGTGGCATGGCACTGCATGGCAATAGGTACATCAACCGTTTCTTTTAATCCGGTAATCAATGCCTCGCACTCGTACGGTTTTAAAAGCCCAGCCATATCTTTTACGCAGATAGAATGAACCCCTAGGTCTTCAAGCTGTTTCGCCATTTCGAGCCAAAGCTTAAGATTGTGCACAGGGCTTACCGTATAAGAAATTGTCCCTTGCGCGTGAGCGCCACTGTCTATGGTCGCTTTTATTGCGGTTTTCAAATTCCTAATGTCATTCATGGCATCAAAAATTCTAAATACATCTACGCCACTTTCGTGAGCACGCTCTACAAAGCGAGTGACAACATCGTCAGCATAATGGCGGTAACCCAATAGGTTTTGACCACGCAACAGCATTTGCTGTTTCGTGTTAGGCATGGCTGCTTTTAGCTTTCTGATGCGCTCCCAAGGGTCTTCCCCTAAATAACGAATACAGGCATCAAATGTAGCACCACCCCAAGATTCAACTGACCAAAAGCCAGCTTTATCTAGTTTTTCCGCTATGGGAAGCATATCTTCAATACGCATGCGCGTAGCAAGAAGGGATTGGTGGGCATCACGCAGAACCAGCTCGGTAAGGGCCAGAGGCTTAGACATGGTAACTCCTGATTAGACTTTATTTTTTAGAATTTTGGCGATGGGTATGAATTGCGGCAGAAATAGCCGCGATAAAGTTTCCGTCTATTCCTGGTTGTACCGCTTGATTGTTTCGACTCAAATTAGCTGAAGGCCCTTTTAAATGAGCTGAAGGCCCTTTTAAATGAGCTGAAGGCTCTGCTATTTCACCGGGAAAAGCTTCACAAAATCGGGCAATGAGATGAATACCCACAATAAGAAGCCCTAAGAATGAGAAAACAAATATCATTCCTATAAGCATAAGAGAACCCGCTTCAAAGAGCAGGCTAGCGACGGATCCCGAATTCATATTCAATCCTGTTGTTATTTTGTACCTGAATAAGTATCACGTGGTTTTTCAAAACACAACAAAGCAGCATAAAAAAACACTTTAAAATGAATAAAACCCGCCAAAATGAAACTTAATGCATTATTTCTTAATAAATTTGCAACAAAAGCATATTTTAGGAATTAGCATAAGCGTTGCCGATGCCAGCAATCTACGTTTACGTTCATTTATACTCACACCTTAATGAAAGCCTATATTTTCCGTAAAGTCACTGTCTAGCTGTTTAGCGAAATCTTTCGCATGCACCGCCATAAAAGTTATAAAACAGCTATTTGCGAACGAAGTAGTATTTTCCGTGGCGTCGCCCGATTTAACCACGACATAGATATGCATACTTGACGCACCAGTGTGTACCAACGATGCGGTTATCTCAACTAACTGGCCTACTTTTATAGGTTTTATGAAACGTATGCCATTGGCAGACACCGTGACGCAGTAACATTTGGACCACTGCGCGGCATAGGCTGCTTGGTCAATCCATTTCATTAAGCAGCGATAGAGAGCATGCCACCGTGAACGTTACCGCCAAAGTTCACATCGGTAGGTTCTGCTAAAAATCGAAAAGTAGTAGAGGAATGTGCCATAGCGTACCTCGCGCTTTACTGGTGTTAGACAAATTAAGTTTAGCTTAAATTTTAAACATCGCGCTTAGGCGAAAGTGGAGAGAACAAAAATAAAAGGAGTAGAAATGAAAAACCCACCTAAAAAGGTGGGTTTTTCAATATGGCGCGTGTGGAAGGATTCGAACCTCCGACCGCCTGGTTCGTAGCCAGGTACTCTATCCAGCTGAGCTACACACGCGTAAACTTGTGTACTTTTGAATTTTACATCAAAAGGTGACGCTTTAAAATAAGTGGCGCGTGTGGAAGGATTCGAACCTCCGACCGCCTGGTTCGTAGCCAGGTACTCTATCCAGCTGAGCTACACACGCGCAAAACTTGTTGTTGGCCGTCACTGCCAACGAATAATGGCGGAGAGGGAGGGATTCGAACCCTCGATACGCGTATATGCGTATGGTTCCTTAGCAGGGAACTGGTTTCAGCCACTCACCCACCTCTCCTTGACTGCGGGGTGCATTTTACGGATTCATTGGCCTGAGTCAAACCTTTTTTATAAAGAAATTGTTCACCCGCTGCCATTTTAAACGATTCGAGCAAAAAACCAGTAATTTGTTCGCAATACAAGCAATTAAACCGAATTTTATTTAACGATGCTCGTTAATTTGCATTTGAATATGCGCAGCTTCATTGCAGTTTTAACTGACCCGCCTTAATAATTTAGTCAATTTTTCAAAAATAATATCAAAAAGTTTTGAATTTATTTGTTCATAACCAAGTACGCTGATTCGTATTACTTACTTAAGTTATTTAAAAACGCTCCAAAATCTCTGATAAAGTGGTTAATGTCTCGATTTAAAAATCGTCCACCCAGAAGGCATTGTGCTAGAAAAAAGCTGTGCACGACCCGGAGACTTAACTTGGTCGTTAGCGCGAGACATCACAACGTCATTTCTGGCGAAATAGAACAGAAACAATAGACTTACGCTAAAGCCCGATAAGATTTACTCACTTAAAACAAAAAAGGCCAGCGTAAGCTGACCTTTTCCAATGAAGCGTATAATGCAATTATTCTGCAGAGCCTGGCTGACCGCCTTTTTCTGCCTGAATGCGCATGTATATCTCTTCACGGTGCACAGAAACTTCCTTTGGTGCATTCACACCGATACGTACCTGATTCCCTTTTACACCTAGTACGGTAACGGTTACATCGTCACCAACCATAAGCGTTTCACCAACTCGACGAGTCAAAATAAGCATTCGCTTGCTCCTGTTCCTTAATACTGAACATCATCCATTAAGATTTGCCAACCCATCGGCACGACCCGATGGAAGCGACAGTGATTCCATGTTTCTGCGTCACTTCAAAAACTCACTGTTATATACAAAAATAATTATAACTTATCTTGTAACCAAGCGTTAACCGAATCTAGCGCCTGGCCCAAGTTTTCAGGCTGATCACCGCCTGCCTGTGCCATATCTGGACGACCGCCCCCTTTGCCACCTACTTGTGATGCGACAAAGTTAACTAGCTCGCCCGCTTTAACTTTACTAGTGAGGTTTTTAGTAACGCCAGCAATAAGATTCACTTTCGCGTCATTAGCCACACCTAATACTACGATCCCTTCACCAATTCGGTTTTTAATGTCATCCATCATTGAACGCAATGACTTCGCTTCAACACCTTCCAAATTCGCAATAAGAACTTTAACGCCATTTATCTCTACTGCATTACTAAGCATATCAGCACCTTGCTGACTCGCCAGTTTTTGTTTCGCAGAATTGAGCGCTTTTTCTAGTTCTTTAGTCTGATTTTGTAGAGAAACTACGCGATCAAGTACATTTTGGCTGTCTGTTTTCAATAACGCAGACAATGAAGACAGTGTCGCTTGTTGGGTTTGCACGACTTCAAGTGCATGCTCGCCAGTAACTGCTTCGATACGTCGAACGCCCGATGCAATACCCGCTTCACTGGTAATTTTAAACAAGCCAATATCACCAGTACGTGTAACGTGAGTACCACCGCATAGCTCAACAGAGAATGGTCCCATGGTTACCACGCGAACTTTTTCGTCGTACTTTTCACCAAATAGCGCCATTGCGCCTGATGCTTTGGCTTCATCTAAATCCATTAGTTCAGTTGCTAGCGTGTGATTTGCACGTATTTCTTGGTTAACTCGTCTTTCGATCTCAGCAAGTTGCTCAGCTGTTACTGCCTCAAAATGCGAGAAGTCAAAACGCATGCGCGGCGCTTCAACCAATGAACCTTTCTGAGTTACGTGCTCACCTAAAATTTCACGCAGTGCTGCATGAAGTAAATGCGTTGCGCTGTGGTTCTTTTTAATGGCTTCACGATTTGCTGCATCAATCGCTGCGGTTGCCGTATCACCTTTAGATACCGAACCTTTAGCAATACCTTTGTGTGCAAACGCATTACCCATTTTTTGGGTATCGGTAACAATGAATTCACCGTTTGCCACGCGAAGCACACCTTTATCTCCAGCCTGACCACCGCTTTCAGCGTAGAACGGTGTGCTGTCTAATACCACAACGCCTTCTTGACCGTCTTCAAGCTTCTCAACAAACGCATTGTCGGCAATAAGTTCAACCACATTCGCCTGGCCTTCTACATCGGTGTACCCAGTAAATGAGGTTGTGTGGTCAACGGCGAGTTTACTATTGTAGTCTGCACCAAAGTTGCTAGCCTGCTGTGCACGGGCACGCTGCGCCTGCATAGCAGCTTCAAAACCTTCTTCGTCAATCTTAAGGTCGTGCTCACGTGCTACATCATTGGTTAAGTCAGTAGGGAAACCATAGGTGTCGTAAAGCTTGAACACTACATCACCCGGCACTGTGTCGCCTTCTAAGGTTTCTAACGTATCGTTTAGGATAGCCATACCACGGGCTAACGTTTTGCTAAACTGCTCTTCTTCAACACGTAGTACTTTTTCAATTACCGGTAGCTGGTCTACAAGTTCTGGATACGCTTCCCCCATTTCTTTGGCAAGTGATGCCACAAGTTTATAGAAGAAGATATCGTTTGCGCCAAGCTGATAGCCGTGGCGAACAGCGCGTCGGATGATACGGCGTAATACGTATCCGCGCCCTTCATTCGATGGCATAACGCCATCGCAAATTAAGAAGCTGCAAGAACGAATGTGATCGGCGATAACCCGTAGCGATTTATTTTCTAAATCTTCGCTACCCACAATTGATGCTGCCGACTTAATTAAGTTCTGGAACAGGTCAATCTCGTAGTTGCTATGCACATTCTGCAAAATAGCTGAAATACGCTCTAGACCCATACCGGTATCGATGGAAGGCTTAGGAAGAGGCTCCATGGTACCGTCAGCTTGTTTGTTAAACTGCATGAATACCAGGTTCCAAATTTCGATAAAGCGGTCGCCGTCTTCTTCTGGTGTTCCCGGAGGACCACCCCAAATGTGCGCACCGTGATCGTAGAAAATTTCAGAACAAGGACCACATGGACCGGTATCGCCCATAGACCAGAAGTTATCTGACGTGCTAATGCGAATAATCTTTTCTTTTGGAATACCAATATGGTTTTCCCAGATGTCGAAAGCTTCGTCATCTTCAGAATAAACGGTGACTAAGAGCTTTTCTTTTGGCAAACCAATTTCTTTGGTAAGGAAATTCCACGCAAACTCTATCGCTTCTTTTTTGAAATAATCGCCAAAGCTGAAATTACCCAGCATTTCAAAAAAGGTATGGTGACGCGCAGTGTAACCTACGTTCTCAAGGTCGTTATGCTTACCACCTGCGCGAACGCAGCGCTGTGACGATACCGCACGGGTATAGCTGCGTTTTTCCGCACCTAAAAAACAGTCTTTAAACTGGTTCATGCCCGCGTTGGTAAAAAGAAGTGTGGGATCATCTGCCGGAACCAGTGACGAGCTCGCCACCGCTTGGTGGCCATGGCTTTTAAAATAATCGATAAACTTGTTACGTAAGTCAGCAGTTGATAATGTCATTGAAAACCTAACTTCCTTTATTCTATTTTTGAAACGTGCGATTTGCCTGTTCTAATGAGCTTTATAATCGGGGCAGTTTGCGAATACGCAATACGCTTATCCTCGCTATAATTCTCTGGATAATTAAAATGCACACAAATTTGCGCAACAATACCATGGATAACGCAATTTTGTTAAGTGTAACGGGGAGAAGATAGGCTCAAATTTCACTTTAAGTAGACGAAAATAGCCAGTATTCATAAAACGAATCGCCAACGGCATCTATTTGTCGGTAAACATGAGCATAAATCAGCCGTTTTAGCTAGATTCGTTTGCGCTTACCGCATATTCAATGTGATCTTGGTAAAAGCCACGATATTGAAGAAATTGTTTCTGCTTTTGTCTCAACGCGAATTCGGTTTCATAAAAGTCGCCAAACTTTTTCTCTTTTACTTTTTTAGCACTTTCAAACCAGTCAGCGTCAATCTCTCTCATTGCGTGTTCTGCAGTACTTTCATCAACACCGTATTGCTGTAAGTCTAATTTAATCGCGCGGGGTCCCTTCCCTTTTAAGTACAGTGCGCGAGCTCGGCTTTCTGCAAATCTAGCATCGCTTTGGATATCAGCATCTTTGAATTCCTCGAGAATAGGCATGAAAGCATCACTCGCTATTCCCTTCTGCTGCAACTTTCGCATAATCTCGTTAAAGCTATGCTCTCGTCGTGCCAGCATGCGAGTAATCGCGTCGGTAATGATTTTTCGGTCGAACTCTGACATTTTTGTAAAATTACTCTTCTGTATTAAACGTAGAAACCGCGTTATTTTAGCGTTAATTACTCGTAGATTGCGACTATCTAACGTTTTACGCACTTAACCTCTACATGATGTAAACTGCATGACAGCATCCAACTATCGCATAACAATAATAGATTCGATTGAACAGTTCTCTAAAGAGCGCTGGCAATACCTCGCGAAAGAAGCGGGTCCCTTTGTTTCTTATGAATTTTTACATGCGCTAGAACGCAGCGGCTCGTGCAGCAATGAATCTGGGTGGCAGCCTTGCCATATCGCTATAGCGAGAGGTAAGCATGAGGCTGCAAATCTTGTTATTCCTGGCTACCTGAAAACTCATAGCTACGGTGAATACGTGTTCGACCACGCGTGGGCTAATGCTTATGCACAGCACGGTCTCGACTATTATCCTAAATGGATATCTGCCATCCCCTTCACCCCCGTAACAGGTTCTAGACTACTTTCTGATGGGCACATTGCGCTTACTCCGTCACTTTTAAGTGAACTAGAAAATACATTAACAGCGTATGTAGAGTCCGTATTTGGTGAGGCTTTATCATCTTTTCATTGGCTATTTCCCAATGAAAGCACCTCGGCTCAACTCATTGGTAAAGGCGAGACTGAGACCAGTGAATTAGCCGATGATTTGCTTAATGACCAATTCAAAGTTCAACCCAGTATTCCCAACCATTACCTGACCCGATACGCGGTTCAGTTTCAGTGGCATAACTACGGTTATGGTGATTTCGACGATTTTCTTAACGCGCTTACCTCCCGCAAAAGAAAAGATATCAAGAAAAGTCGACGTAAACTGAACGAGCAAGGCGTCCGCTTTACCCATCATACCGGCAATGAGATTAATCCAGAAACACTGCAGTTTTTCACAAAGTGTTACAAAGCAACCTATTTAAAACGAAGCGGTCACGTGGGATATTTGAATGATGCGTTCTTTGAGCAGCTTGTCGAGAGCATGAGCGATAACATGCTTATAGTGACGGCAGTAGAGAATGAGGTAGCAGTAGCCAGCGCCCTCTTTTTCTACGATGAGACAGGACTGTATGGCAGATACTGGGGAGCACTGAAAGAAATAGACGGGCTACATTTTGCCTGCTGTTATTTTGAAGGCATTGAATTCGCCATTGAGAAAAAACTATCGCTTTTTAATCCCGGCACCCAAGGTGAACATAAAATACTTCGAGGCTTCGAGCCCATTTATTGCTGTTCTCATCACAAATTACAGCATCCGTCGTTTCACACTGCTGTAGCAGACTTTTTACAGCGAGAAACGCCACATATAGCAAGCTATTTTAATCAGGCACGGAATGCTTTACCGTTTAACAAGGAATTTGTGCCTACTTTAAAAACAACGAGTGTCACTGCACCTAACGACGACACTTATAATCACAACGAGAAAAACGATGAAATATAAACTTCTTGCCGTAGCGATTGCGGCATCTTTGGGACTTGCTGGTTGCGGTCAGCCTGAAAAAGCCCAAGAACAAACCAGCAATGTTGAAGCGCCAGAAATGAAGGGCGAAGCGGAACTAGGCTCTTTTGGCGTAGACTTGACCGCTCGTAATGAAGCGGTAAAACCTGGTGATGACTTCTTCATGTACGCGAGCGGTACATGGTACGACAACTACGAGCTGCCCGCTGACAAAACTCGCTACGGCGCGTTTACGGGTCTTGCAGAGCGCAGTGAAGAGCAAGTTAAAAACATCATTGATGGGCTAATGGAAAAATCTTCGCTTAATGCAGAAGAGAAGCTTGTTCACGACTTTTTCGTTGCTTATATGGATACAGATACCATCAACGAAAAAGGTATTGAGCCAATTAAAGACGTACTCACGTCTATCGATAGCATTGAAAACAAAACTGACCTAACCAAAGCATTTGGTAACAGCTGGTTAGTAGGCTCAACCACGCCAATTGGCGGCGGTATGTGGTACAACCGCCTTGACCCAAATGAATACCAATTAAGTGTTGGTGTTGGTGGTTTAGGCCTTCCTGATCGCGACTACTACCTAAGCGATAGCGAACGTTTTGTTAAAATTCGTGAAGCGTATGTAGCGCACATCGAGCAGATGCTTAATTTTGCAGGCGAAGAGAACGCAGCTGAAAAAGCGGCGAACATTCTTGCCCTTGAAACACAAATTGCAGAAATTCAGTGGCCTCGCGAAAAACGCCGTGACCGAGATCTTACTCTTAACCAGATTGAACGTAGCAAGCTGTCTGACGAGTACCCTGGCTTTGATTGGGATACGTATTTTGCTCAAACCGGTTATAAGGTACCTGAGCTTAATATTACACAGCCTGAGCCAGTAAAAGACGTTATTAAAATTATTAACGAAGCTGATCTAGCTGATTGGAAGTCGTACTTGAAGTATCACACTATTTCAAACAATGCGGATTTCCTTTCTGAAGATATCTACCTAGCCAACTTTGACTTCTTTGGTCGTACACTAAGCGGTCAGCAAGAGCCTCGTCCTCGTTGGAAGCGCGCAGTTAGCCAAATGTCTGGTACTGAGTCACTGGGTTTTGCTATCGGCAAGATTTACGTAAACGAATACTTCCCAGAAAGCTCAAAAGAGCAAATGGCAGAGCTGGTTGAAAACTTGCGTACAGCACTAGGTGAGCGTATTGAAAACCTAGACTGGATGAGCGAAGAAACCAAGGTAAATGCAAAAGAAAAGCTTATGGCATTTAACCCTAAAATTGGCTACCCAGACGAATGGCAGTCATTTGATGGCGTAACCATTAGCGAAAAAGACTTAGTAGGCAATGTTCGTAACCTACGCACATTCTTCCAAGACCAATCGGTAGAACGTGAGCTAGAGAAAACGGATCGCAATCGCTGGGGTATGACACCACAGCGCGTTAATGCCTACTACAATAGCTCGTTCAATGAAATTGTATTCCCAGCGGCTATTTTGCAACCACCATTCTTTGATCCAAACGCCGACGCAGCGGTTAACTACGGTGCAATCGGTGCGGTAATTGGTCACGAAATGGGTCATGGTTTTGACGATCAAGGCTCGAAGTCAGATGCAAACGGTATTCAGCGCAACTGGTGGACCGATGCTGACCGCGCAGCGTTTGAAGAAAAAGCAGATATGCTAGCCGAGCAATACAGCCAGTACGAGCCTATCGAGGGTAACTTCGTAAATGGTCGCAACAGCTTAGGTGAAAACATTGGTGATGTGGGTGGTCTAGCCATGGCTTACCACGCCTACAAACTCAGCCTTAACGGCAAAGAAGCGCCAGTTATTGATGGCCTAACTGGCGATCAGCGTTTCTTCCTTGCATGGGCACAAGTGTGGAAAGAAAAACGCACTGAAGAAAGCATGCTGAATCAACTTCGCGCGGGTACACACGCGCCAGGTCGTTATCGTGCACAAGCGCCAAGAAACCATGATGCATGGTATGAAGCGTTTGACGTGAAACCAGGTGATGCACTTTATCTTGCGCCTGAAGAGCGCGTAAGAATTTGGTAACGCATTGAGTTAAGCACTTTGTGAGCACATGCTAGCTTCTCGCGCCGGATAGCGATTTGTATCTGGCGCCAGCTAATACCAGTCCGCATAGCTCATTTAGAAAGTGTAGATAATTAAAAAAGGCGGTTCGACTTATCTCGAACCGCCCTTTTTATTTTTCTAATCAGTATTCGATCAGTGGTACTTATACGCCAGCCGCGAGTACTTGTTTAACTTCCGTTTGCTTATTTATCTTCCGTATTGGGCAACTAAATCGCGAACGTATTGCTTACAACGGGCTACAGCTTCTGAAAAATCACCGTTACCCACACTGCCCATGGAATAACGAAGCCAATACCCATCAATTAATGCAGCGGTAGACGCCGCGGCGTTTTTGACCTGCTCAGGTTTAAGTAGCTTGCGGTAACTAAACGCTAAATTACGCTCTAAGCGTTTGTGGTTAATACACTGCAAACGATGCAAGCCTTTGTTGTGTAGTGACAACGCCCAGAAGTTAAACCAGGTATTGGTGGCGGAACTCGCCCCTTGCGTTTGTGAAAAGTTATTTTCAATAATGAAATCAATCCGCTCTAGGGGATCGTCAATACGCTGCGTGATTTTTAGCGCATCGAGAAGGTGGCGCATCGTTGCTTCAATTAAACCTTGCTTGTCACCAAAATAGTGACTGATTATCCCTGAAGAAAGCCCAGCTCTTTTGCTAATTAAGCTAATCGTTGTACCGTGATAGCCAACTTCTGCCATCACTTCTAGCGTTGCTTCTATTAATTGCTTCTTGCGAACTGGCTCCATTCCCACCTTGGGCATGCTACAACTCCAAACCTTAAATCTAAAAAAATAACCTGCGACAGCACAATGCCGCCGCAGGCATGATATCACGATTAAAAGGTTAAGCGTGCGTTGACTGCAACAGCGCGAGGTGCGCCAATCCAAAATGCGCCTGGTGCAATGGTAGACGCATAGTCTTCATCAAACAGGTTGTTTACTGTTAAACGCACTTCTAGCTCTTCAGCACCTGAACCAATGTTTTCGATAAAGCCGCCAATATAGAAGTCGCTAACGATATAGTCATCAACTTGTGCTGCATTATCAATATCCAGGTAGCGGCTATCAACGTACTTGGTAGACAGGCCTGCAAAGTAGTTATCGCGTGCCCAATCAAGGCTAATTACCGCCATAGTGTCAGGCGTACCGATAACCGTATTACCTTCAATAGCTACCAGTGACACTTCTGGGTTTTCAGGATCAGCGATGGCTGCCAGCGCATCGTCAAGTGTATCGTATTGCGTACCTGAACTACCTACCGTCGCAACATATTCTGACTCGCTTAAGGTAATAGAAGTGAACAACGAGAACTCTTCGGTTAGCATAATGTCTGCTGAAATTTCAAAACCGCTAGACTCAATACCGCCCACGTTTTTGTATCCACCCGCGGCTGCTTCAAGAAAGTCTATGCCCTCTGAGGTTTCGTTACTGGTAAATTGAATACGGTCGTTAAACTCAATATTGTAGTAGGTCACGCTGGCATTGAAACCAGGTGAAGAGTAGCGGAAACCTACGTCAATGTTGTCAGCGGTTTCTGGCTTTATAAAGCGAAGGTCAGTATCGTTGCGCTCTAGTTGTGCATCTTTGATTGCCGCAAAGTTCTCACCGTAACCTGCGAAAACTTCCACTCCTTCAATGGGTAAAGGTGCAACGATACCGGCTGAGAATAAGGTATCTGAGTCAGTATTCACCGCTAAGTTGTTGGCTGAATCAAAGTTGTCCGTTTTCTCGATATCTACGTTAAACTTCTTGGCACCAGCGCGAATGCGGGCAAAGCCTAGATCAAGCTCATCTTCCACATAGTACATCAAGGTATCAACTGGGAAGGTTCTGTCGTACTGCACCCAGTAAGGCACGTTGTCATAATCGACGCTAATAGACGAGTTGGTAATTTTATGCCAATCGCGAGACTCGCCACGCTCATAGTCTTCCCACCAAATACCGAAACGTACGGTATTATCAAAATCACCAATTTTGGTGTACCACACAGCATCAGCATTAATGCCAAAACGCTCTTTATCATAATGGGTGTGACGATATGAGCTCACAGGAATAGCGCCTTGCGCATGACAGCCTGGGTCATATTCTGCACCCGCACCACCATAAGGGAAGGTCAGTGAGCTTTGACAACCCTCAATAGGGCTTAGCTGGTTGCCTTGTCTATCAACAAAGTAGATTTGTCCCAGCTCTTCTCCACCGAATACCGTATTTCCAACAATAAGCTCTGAGTGCCCTTCTGCTCCGTCATCAGTGATATCGACAATATAGGGTGGAACCCATTCGCCGCGTCCTTCATTGTCGTGATAATACACGTTAGTCATAAAATCGACCTGGCCAATAGTAAAGTCAGCCTGTAAATAAGCGAAAAGGTTTTCGCGTAGGGTAGACCAACCTCGACGATACGCCTGATCTTGATAAGGCACGCCTGTCCACTCGTCAGTTAACTGGTCCCAATCTGGATTTTGCTCATATTGCGCCAGCCCGTATATGCGCTGGTAGTTATCTTCGTGGGTATCGTCGTAAGACAGGTAACCTGTAAGAGACACGTCGTTAACGGTAGAGATAAACTTCATAGCTAAATGATCACGGGTGTTCTCTGCTGCCTGCTGCATAAAGTCAGAACTTTCTTGACTTGAAAGGCTTATCCACGCGTAAGTATCTTTAAAGATTTCGCCTGTATCGTAGCGTACATAATATTTTGACGCATCAAATGAACCCGCAGTTACACTGGTTATTAAGCCCTGCTCCGCAGACGGGTCAATTGTGGTGAAATTCAGTGTGCCGCCCAAGGCTTCGTGTGAACGGGAAGCGATATCCGCCGTACCCTGAGAAACTTCAACGCCTTTTACGTTTTCGGTATCAATATAGCGATTCGCTTTCGCGCCACCACCGTAATTCGAGTTACCGTTGGCGATGCCATCTACCGTCATGCCAATTTGCTGCTCGTTTAGGTTTACTTGAAAGCCACGAATAACAATAGACGTTGACCAGTCATCTGCCCCAAAAGTATCACCTTCGTTAATAAGTACACCCGGCAGGTTATCAACCGCAGCTAACACACTGCTAAGATTAGCCTGTTGTTTAAACATGTCGTCGCTCGTAGCGTTATTCGCGTAAGAAACGCTTCGCCCAACAACGGTAATTTCTTCTATGCGCTCTTCGTCAGCACGCTCTGCTTCCTCTGCCCACGCCACTGTAGGTGTAGTCATAGACGAACGTGCTGCAAGTACAGCTAACGAGAGTTTATTGTGTGTTTTCATGTGTTTCCCAAAGTAGTTGTGTAATGTTTACTCACTACTCTAGGGAGGAATTGTTACAGTAGCGTTAAGTTTAATTGAACAATCGATTAATAAAACATTTTCCATGTTTGTTTATTCAATGACATCCAAGTAAACACGCACCAGCTATAAACGGACCAGAAATTTAGCAAAGAAATCTTTGCCTAACAGACACAAAAAAGCCCTCACTAAGGAGGGCCAAAAGGGAAAGGTTTATTTTACCTTGATATTACTTTACGACTGCGTTGCGGCTTGAAAACGGGTGTTTTTGCTTTCAGTCCCGGCTACTTGCTTTTCTGCGTAAAGCAAGGCGTCGTGTAGCGTGTCAAAGTTAGGGATACCTGGGTGCGCTTCGTTTACGCCCTCAAGCACCTTATTGACTTCTGCATTAGCACCACAAATAACCAGCTGACGACCTGCCGCTAGTGCATCTGAGGTAACTGTATCAACTGCCATCGCAGCAGAAACATCCATAAGTGGAACGCGCGAGAAATCTAAAATGGTGACTTTAGAACCCGGTTTCACACGCTCACGAACGTGGTGGCCCAAATCGGCAGCCGCACCAAAGCTTAGTGGCCCGCCAAAACTAAAGATTGATACTTTGTCTTTAAGAGATTCCAATAGCTCATTTTCTTTAGGGTCGTTTAACGACTCAGGGATTTTCTTAAGCTCTTCAATTTGCAGCTGTGCGATTTGCTTAACGTAAGCTAATGCTGCGAATACCACGCCAACACCAACTGCTGTGATCAGATCTACAAATACCGTTAGCGCAAGCACCATAATCATGAGGCCGAAGTCCCAACGGGGGCCTTTGTGAGCGCGCTTCAAGTAACTCCAGTCGATGATATCTAAGCCAACTTTAACCAAGATACCAGCAAGAACTGCGTGAGGAATTTGCGCTGCTAGCGGGCTAAGACCTAACACAATTGCTAGAAGCACTAGCGCGTGTACCATACCTGAAATGTTGTACTTACCACCGCTACGGATATTTACAACAGTACGCATCGTTGCGCCTGCACCTGCGATACCGCCGATAAGACCAGCAAATGTATTACCAATACCTTGGCCGATTAGCTCTTTGTTACTATCGTGACGGGTACGCGTCATGTTATCAGCAACAAGAGATGTAAGTAGACTATCGATGGCTCCCAGCACAGCTAGAATAAACGCGGCTTCAAGAATAAGCAGTGCTTTGCTTTGGTCAAATACTGGAAGGTGAAGGCTAGGTAAACCCGTCGGGATATCACCAAGAATTGGCACAGACAACGCTAAACTTACAAGCGTGCCAATGATAAGTGCAGCCAGTGCACCAGGCACATACTTGCCTAGTTGCGGTGGCCATTTGTAGGCAATAACCAAGGTACCAAGGCCTAACGCCAAGGTTGCAAAATCAATATCGGCAAGCGCGGTTGGCAAGTATGTCAATGCGCCGATTGTTCCACCTGGAGGCTCATGGCCCAGTAAGCGGCCGATTTGAAGAATAATGATGATTGCACCGATGCCCGACATAAAGCCCGATATTACCGGGTAAGGCACTAGGCGAATGTATTGACCAATACCAAGGACACCAAAAACAATCTGGAATATACCGGCCAATATCACCGCTGTGAATATAAGGCTGGTGTCGCCTGATAGACTTGCGAACAAGCCTGCAAGAACAACAACCATAGGCCCCGTTGGACCAGAAATCTGTGCTGGTGTACCACCGAAAAGTGCGGCAAAGAAGCCAACCGCAATAGCACCGTACAGACCCGCCATTGGACCTAAGCCTGACGCGACACCAAGTGCAAGCGCCAGTGGTAAAGCAACGATACCGGCTGTTAAACCGCCGGTAAAATCGCCTCGTAGGTTTGAAAGGTTAATTTTTACCATACTTATAGACCTTATTCACCGCGAGCAAGTTGTGCTTCGGCAGTAGACTCGTCCATTACATCAAATTCGCCAGACTCAGTGTTGTAGTAAAGCACTTCACCTGAACCAATGTTATATACCCATCCGTGAAGCTTAACCTGACCTGTTGCAATTTTTGCAGCAACAGCAGGGTGAGTACGAAGGTGCTGAATTTGCTGAACAACGTTCTCTTTCGTTACCGCTTCTAGATCGTCAATAGAAAGGTCTGAATGGCCACAGCGCTCTTTAACAACTTCAGTGGCAACACGGCAATGACCTAGCCACTCTTTTACATGCGGTAGCGCACTTAAGCCTTCAGGGTTGATGGCGCCTTTCATTGCACCACAGTCAGTATGGCCACAAATAACAATGTGAGAAACGCCCAGTGCTGCAACTGCAAACTCAATAGACGCTGTCATGCCACCAGTTTGGTTGCTGTGAGGAGGTACGATGTTGCCCGCATTACGACAGATAAATAGCTCACCCGGATCGGTTTGTGTTACTAAATTCGGGTCGATACGTGAATCAGAGCACGTAATGAAAAGCACTTCAGGGTTCTGCCCAGTAGCTAGTTTTTGAAACGTAGCTTTTTTGTTTGGGTAAACTTCTTTCTGGAATTTGGCAACACCTGAGATAACGTGATCCATATATAACTCCCAATTTTTTAATAATTGTAATGATTATGTAATTACGCCAGTTTCACCTGATAGACTAATAGTTTAATATACTAACTCGCGATAGCTAAATACTATCACTGCTTACGTAACACTACCCATAAGCATAGTAAGAGAGAGCCATTTTCACCATGCAATTCAACGGAAAGACCCCGTCAATTAACCAAATCCGCTATTTTGTTGCAGTGGCTAAATACCTAAGCTTCAGGCAAGCAGCGGGAATACTGGGAATTAGTCAGCCTACTCTGACCAGTCAGATCAGTGCGCTAGAAAACCTATTAGGGCTAACGCTTTTTGAACGTTCACGCACAGGAACGCTGTTATCTCCCCAAGGTAAAGCATTGCTTGATGCAGCGGAAGAGGTGCTGCAGGCCTCTCAACGGTTCAGCGAAGTTGCACGAGACTTGTCCGAGGGTGAAGTTGTAACCTACCGGTTAGGGATACCGCCAACGCTAGGGCCTTATTTACTTCCCTTTGTGCTACCAGATCTGCACAAACGGAAGCCCGGCTTGCGCTTCTATGTTCGAGAAGGCGCCCCTAACGCATTGCAACACGGTCTACTGCGTGGTGAATATGACCTAATTCTTTCCCCACTTTCGGGCGAAAACTCTCAATTGATCACGCAACCACTCTTCAAAGAGCCTTTAAAATTCGTCACGCCTTCTGATCACAAATTGTCAGGAAAAGCCTATGTTAAGCCAGAAGAAATAAGCGGCGAGAAAGTGTTAACACTCGAAGACCGACATCACTTTCATCATCAAGTGCAGCGCATTTGCGATGAGATTGGGGCAGATTTACAGCGTGATTATGAGGGCACCAGCCTCGATACTTTGCGTCAAATGGTGGTAATGGGCATGGGTGTAGCGTTCCTACCAGGGCTTTATATTCATTCTGAGTTGCACAAGCCTGAAGCGTTACACGTGTGTGAGATTGCCGATATGCCTATTGAGCGTCAGCACTCATTAGCGTGGAGAAACACTGCGCCTGGACGAAAGACCTTTAGAGAAATATCAATTATCATAAAAGAGATAATTGAAACTCGCCTGTCGGACGCCGTGACTATAGTCAGTGCTGCTCCAAGCCCTCTTCCAAAACGTTAAACTGGTTGTAATTTATTATGATTGATAGACAACATTTACGAATAGTAAGAGCGATAGATGCTGAAGGCACGATGACAGAAGCGGCAAAATCGCTTTTTCTAACCCAGTCAGCGTTAAGCCACGCAATGAAAAAGTTGGAAGCCCATTTTGACGTACCGCTTTGGAAAAAAGACGGCAGAAGACTCACGCTGACTCAGGCGGGTCAGAGTGTATTGGGCTTAGCTCACCGAGTTTTACCCCAGTTTGAGCATACTGAAGCCCAATTACGCAGATTCGCCGATGGTAAACAGGGCATATTACGCATTGGGATGGAGTGCTACCCGTGTTTTGAATGGTTGCTCAAGGTAGTGGCGCCTTTTTTGAAAGCCTTTCCAGATGTTGATGTCGATGTACGCCGAGCGTTCTCTTTTGGCGGTTTACAAGCGCTTCACGGGTACGATATTGATATATTGCTCACGCCAGACCCTCTTTCACTTGAAACCATTACCTACACGCCAGTGTTCGAATATGAACAAGTGTTGGTAATGGATAAGCACCACCCTTTGGCAGAGAAACCATTTGTTACACCGAAAGACTTAAGCAATGAGACGCTTATCACCTACCCCGTAGAACTCAGTCGACTGGACGTATTCACGCATTTTCTTACTCCTGCCAATTGCACAGTGAGGCAACATAAAACGATTGAAACCACAGAGATCATCTTACAAATGGTAGCAGCGGGACGTGGTGTTACTGCGCTACCTAAATGGTTAATTGATGAATCAAAAGAAAGCGATCTCCTGACTTGTCGGTCGCTTGGTGAACAAGGCGTATCAAAAACGCTGTACTTGGGTCATAGAAAAGCGCAGGACGTATTGGGGTTTGTAGATGATTTCATTGCCCTTTCGCAAATGCACAAGCCATAGGTTTTCCAAACTTTATTTCGGAAATTTATGTCAAACTAAGGAATAAAACAACTCGCTTGCCAACAATGTTGGCAAGCGAAAACGCTCTAATTAAAGACTATTGCGCATTATGCGCGGTTAACGGTATGAAAGGCGCTAAATTTTAAACTGCCCCACCAATTCTTTTAAGTCACCAGAAACGGCACTTAGCTGCGTAGCTTCCACAGCTAACTCTTCTGCATGCTGACTAGTTTTATCACTTAAACCAGTGATAGCTACGAGCGACTTATTAATATCTTGCGCCACCTCCGTTTGCTGCTCGGTCGCAAGTGCTATGTGAGTACTTTGCTCGTGAACCAAACCTATAGACTGGGTAATGTCTTTAAGCGTTTCGACCACTTTCTCCGTTTTATCGACACCAGATTGAGAACGGGATTGTCCTTCCTGCATAACACTGTTGGTCTGCTCAGACATCGCCTGCAATCGCTCTACCATTTTTCGTATATCAGTCGTCGATTCTTGTGTACGACTTGCTAATGAGCGAACTTCATCTGCAACAACGGCAAAGCCGCGCCCCTGTTCACCGGCTCTCGCCGCTTCAATGGCTGCGTTTAATGCCAGTAAATTAGTTTGTTCAGCTATGCTGTTAATTACATCGACTACAGCACCGATGCTATCTGACTCTTTGCTCAATCCGCCCACAACTTCAACACCCTGACTGATGGCGTCAGCCAGCGCGCGAATTTCCCTCATGGCATCTTGCACTTGCTCACTGCCGGCTTGTACCAATTCATCTGCTTTAGTCGCAGCGTCACTGGACTGTGCCGCATTTTTAGAAATTTCAACGACGGTAGCAGCCATCTGCGTGACTGCCGTAGACACATTGTCCACCTGACTACGCTCTTGGTTAATTTCCTTGCTAGTCGCGTGACTCACATCTCGAAGGTGATCCGCTGCATCAGAAACAGCCTTAGTGTTAGCGGCAGTATCCTTTAGCAATGATCTTAGTTTATCAGTAAAGGTATTAAACTCTATGGCTAGCGCACCGATTTCGTCGTTACTCTTAACTTCCAGACGCTTGGTTAAGTCGCCGTCGCCATGCGCTATTTCCGCCATTGCGTTGCGCATTTCGACCAAAGGCTGCGTGACTTTAGCACTCGCAAAATAAGTAATAAGCGCTATTAATCCAATAATCACAAAGGCGACGATAATTGCCGTAGTAATTGCATTATTTATAGGGCTATCAATGATGCTTGCAGGGATAAGAATGCCCAGCGACCAATTCATTTGTGGGTTAGTTAACTGAGCGTGCTCAAAAACCGCAACATAGTCTTCCCCCTTCCAGGTAACGTGCACAATACCAGATTCATTAGCCGCTATATTACTTGCCAACTTGCCAAATCCTTCAGTGCTATCAAACACGCTGTCAAAGTTGCGAATAGAGGAGCTTAGTGGCAACGCTTTGCTCTGTTTGGGAAAGTAAACAATGTTTTGGTTTTCATCGAGTAAAAACGCCGTGCCTTGTTCTTCATAACGAATGGCATCTATGACCTTACCCACCGTGCTAATAAGAATATCGACCCCGCCAACGCCTAATAACGCTCCATTTTTGTATATCGGGGTTTGTACTACTGCAGATACGCTTCCATCTTGGGAATCGACAGCAGGAGGCGTTACATATAGCTTTCCTTTTTCAACGGCAGTGGTAAACCACGGACGTTTAGTTGCAAAGTAACCGGCGTTAGGATTGCCAGCATCAGAACCCGAAGTGTCGACGCCGACTCGACCCTCTTCATAGAAATATTCACCCGTCTTAGCTGAACCAAAGAACGCCGATTTAATAATGGGATCTTGGCTGCTGATGCCCTCAAATGTGGCATAGATATCTTCAGTTTGAGCCAGTTGGCTTTCGGGCGCCCCTCGCGTGTTATGGCGCGTAAAAAAATCTTGTAGAAAAGGACTACTTAGGAACGCTCTAGCAACGCCGCCATAGGTTGCGAAGAAGCCTTCAACGTCATTAGCCTCACGTGCAACTAAGGATTTAAGCTCTTTTTCTACGCGACTGCGGGTGTTATCTGCAACGGTATTGACTAAGAAAAACGCCGTAATGAGTAACATCAAAGCTATGCTACCGCCAACGATAAGCATGAACTTTTTTTGGAGTGATATGGATTTCATTTGTACTTCTCATTGTTTACTAAACGCCACAACGTGTGAAAAGTGTATTCCAGCACTAGGGCCTGTTGACCTTTGTTGTACATTTTTGCAGCGGTCTTTGTGCCATCTAGACAAGGCGGATGTTTGACGGTTTAGTGGTTCTAAGTCGAAAACATTCAACGCAGTATAGATGGCACAAAGGCGCTGCCCGAAGGGGTCGTTATGGAAGCCTTTTACTCTTTGTCACAGCCCTTTAACTTAGCCCACTAGGCTTGCAGGAATGTTTCGCGATTAAAAGGCTTCCATTTAGACCAAAATTCGTACATCAAAGGTCAACAGGCCCTGATAATTCGCACACATTTCAGGTTTAGTTTTATTAGTATAAAAGCGCAAGTGAGCCGAGCTCGCTTGCACTTCTAATACTTTGAGATATACAGAGAAATTTTACAACCTCTGAAAGTCAATTCTACGAAAGTTTAAATACAGAGTGAATTGAACGCTTTTAAGAATTAGCTGTAAAAGCAAAGATAAGCGGTAGGCGTAGACACTTTTACGTCAAAAGAAGCATCGGCGGGTACATTAAAGCTGGTGCCTGTAGCAAAAGATTGCCATTCGTCACTTCCCGGAAGCTTCACAACTAGCTCACCTTCAACCACTTTCATTAGCTCTTTTTGTGATGTAGAAAATGTATATTCACCCGGCGACATCACGCCCGAGGTGCAGGGGCCGTTCGCAGATTCAAACCCAATCGAGCTCACTTTATTGTCGAAATAATGGTTTACTTTAAAGCTCATAGTTACTCCTTTGATGTGAGTGCTGACTTTCTTTGCTTTAACTGTTTTTAAAGCAAAGTGCTGCAGCCTTGATACTTCTTTAGCGTTTTTGCCAAATAAGCATATGGTTATTGGCGGGCATGTCGATTATGTCTTGCAAGCTTAACTCGCCTGCCCAAGCTGTAAGCTCATTGATATCGCGGTAGCCACCATAACCACGCGCTAAAAGCGAAGTATGGAAGGCTTGGTTACTTTCAGAAGTAAACTTACCACTATGTGTAAAAGGGCCATACTGACAGAATACGCCCCTTTTGGGTAAGTGCAACGCTACTGATTCCATGAGTAGCTTCGCCTCTTCTTTTTGCATGATATGCGCGGTGTTTGCCGTAAAAATCCCGTCTATGTCGAGGTTGGGAAAGTCATCTTGCCCAACGGTGAATGCAATGGGAGGTTTCACATTCCCCGTATTTGAATCACTCAGCCACGTGGCAATGCCTTCGTGATAGTGTGGTTGGTCGCTTGTGTGCCAAATAAGATGGGGCAAATGCTCAGCCAAAAATACGGCGTGCTGACCTGTTCCACTCCCTATCTCTAATACCTGTCGGCAATTGGCAAATTTACGTTCAAGCACGCTCAAAATTGCGCGCTTGTTGTTCTCACAAGCCTGACTAAAAGGCTTTTCGATCTGCATACACGTTACCTGCCTAATCAGCATTAATCACTTAAGTTTGGACCCAACCACTTTTCAGCTTCTTCTAAGGTCCAGCCTTTACGTGTGGCGTAATCTTCTACTTGGTCGGCTTGAATTTTGGCGACAGCAAAGTATTTGGCATCAGGGTGAGCAAAATACCAACCCGATACTGACGCCCCCGGCCACATGGCGTAACTTTCCGTAAGCTTCATACCTGTATGCTGCTCTGCTGACAACAAATCCCAAATAAGCTGCTTTTCAGTATGCTCGGGACACGCGGCGTAGCCTGGTGCCGGTCGAATGCCTTGGTATTTTTCGCGAATAAGTTCTTCGTTACTTAGTGATTCGTCAGCGGCGTAACCCCAGTAATGCTTACGCACTTGCTCGTGCAGATATTCCGCAAACGCTTCGGCAAGCCTGTCTGCCACCGCTTTAACCATAATGCCGTTGTAGTCATCGCCAGTCTGAATATAGCTATCAGCAAGCTCGTCTTCACCTATACCGCCGGTGACGGCAAAAGCGCCCACATAATCATTTATGCCACTCGACTTTTCAGCTACAAAGTCTGCTAAACAATAATTAGCGAATTTGTCTTTTAGGGTTTGCTGACGCAAGTGATGGGCAACACCTTGAATCTGGTTTCTCGACTCATCGGTATAAATTTCAACATCGTCATTAACGCGGTTGGCAGGAAACAAGCCGATAACGCCTTTCGCCTGAAGGCTGTTCTCTTCGATAATTTTATCCAGCATGGCGTTGGCGTCGTTAAATAGTGACTTTGCCTGCTCTCCCACCACCTCATCTTCAAGTATACGTGGGTACTTGCCTGCCAAAGACCAGGTTAAGAAAAATGGCGTCCAATCAATGTAGTTGCGCAGCGTAGCCAAATCGGCGGTTACCGGTGTTACACCTAGGTTCGCAGGTTTTACTGGTAAAGTCGTAAAATCTGGCTTAAAAGCGTTTTCTCTGGCCTGTTCTAACGTCACCGGCTTGCTGCGCGGCTTTTTACGGGCGTGCTGTTCACGTACCGTATCGTATTCTTTTGCCAATTCCTGCGCGTAAATATCGCGGGACGTTTTGTTTAGAAGGCGCTGACATACGCCTACTGCTCTACTCGCATTTGGAACATAGGCTACAGGCGCATGGTAGTTTTGTTCAATTTTTACCGCAGTGTGCGCTTTAGACGTCGTCGCACCGCCAATAAGCAGCGGGATATCAAAGCCCTGACGCTCCATTTCTTTGGCAACGTGAACCATTTCATCTAGTGAAGGTGTAATAAGGCCCGACAGGCCTATCATATCAACGTTTTCATCTTTAGCGGTTTGTAAAATTGTCGCCGCTGGCACCATTACGCCAAGATCAATCACTTCAAAGTTATTACACTGAAGTACCACGCCAACAATATTTTTACCGATATCGTGAACGTCGCCCTTTACCGTCGCTAATAGAATTTTGCCGTTACTTTTAGCGTCGTCTGACTTTTCTTCTTCAATGTATGGCTGTAAATGGGCTACCGCTTTTTTCATTACACGTGCCGACTTTACTACCTGAGGAAGGAACATTTTACCTTCGCCGAACAAATCTCCCACCACGTTCATGCCGTCCATTAACGGCCCTTCAATAACGTGTAATGGACGCTCAGCTTGCTGACGTGCTTCTTCGGTGTCATCAATGATGTAGTCGGTGATCCCTTTAACTAGGGCGTGCTCTAAGCGCTTATTAACCTCTTGCTCGCGCCAGGATAAATCTTCTTTTGCGGCAGCCTTTCCATCGCCTTGATAGTTCGGTGCAATATCGAGCAAGCGTTCAGTGGCATCACTTCTGCGGTTTAAAATCACGTCTTCAACCGCATCTCGAAGTTCAGCCGGTATTTCGTCATATACCTCTAGCTGACCTGCATTCACAATAGCCATATCCATACCCGCTCGAATAGCGTGATATAGGAATACCGAGTGCATAGCTTCACGTACCGGGTTGTTACCTCTGAACGAGAACGAAATATTAGAAAGACCGCCGGAAATATGAGAGTACGGGCAGGTTTTACGTATCTCACGGGTAGCTTCAATAAAATCAACCGCGTAGTTATCGTGCTCTTCAATACCCGTCGCTACTGCGAAAATGTTAGGGTCAAAAATAATATCTTCAGGTGGAAAGCCGACTTCTTCTGTCAGCAGCTTGTAGCTACGCTGACAAATTTCTACTTTTCGAGCTTGTGTATCGGCCTGGCCGGTCTCGTCAAACGCCATCACTACGGTTGCTGCACCATAACGCTTTATTAGCTTGGCTTGGTTTAAGAAGAGCGCTTCCCCTTCTTTTAAGCTAATAGAGTTAACAATCGCTTTGCCCTGTACACACTTAAGTCCTGCTTCGATAACATCCCATTTAGACGAATCGATCATAATAGGTACGCGGCTAATATCAGGCTCAGAGGCGATTAGGTTCAAAAAGGTGATCATGGCCTGCTTAGAATCAAGCATGGCCTCATCCATATTGATATCGATGATCTGCGCGCCGTTCTCTACTTGTTGCCTTGCGACATCAAGTGCAGTTTCATAATCACCTTCAAGAATAAGTCGTTTAAAACGAGCGGAGCCTGTTACATTGGTACGCTCACCGATATTAATAAATGTAGAAAATTCTGCGCTCATAATGCCCTCCTAGTGTACAAACGGCTCTAGGCCTGACAAACGCATTTTGGGTTCAAACTGTGGCACTTTTCTTGGCGCAATTCCATTGACCGCGTTAGCAATATCGCGAATGTGTTCCGGCGTACTGCCGCAGCAGCCACCTACAATATTCACTAGCCCAGACTGCGCCCATTCTTTGATGTGCTCGGCCATTTCAGGGCCTTCCATGTCGTATTCACCAAACTCGTTGGGTAAACCAGCGTTAGGGTGCGCTGAAATTAAGCACTCACTAACAGTAGCAACTTCATCTACGTATTGGCGCAGTAAGTCTGGTCCAAGAGCACAGTTTAAGCCGAATGAGAATGGACTGATGTGTCGCATGGAATAATAAAACGCTTCCGCGGTTTGACCAGACAGCGTGCGCCCTGAGGCATCGGTAATCGTGCCAGACACCATAACGGGCAGCAATATACCCAGCTTTTCAAAAACCGACTCTACCGCATAGGCTGCCGCTTTCGCATTAAGTGTATCGAAGATGGTTTCGAGCATGATTAAATCTGCACCGCCTTCAATGAGCGCTTCGGTAGACTCGCTATACGCTTCCACGAGTTCGTCAAAAGTAACATTGCGTTTGCCTGGGTCGTTAACGTCAGGCGAAATTGAAGCAGTGCGATTTGTTGGGCCAAGTACACCTGCCACGAAACGGGGTTTGTCTGGTGTCTTTGCTGTGAACTCATCGGCAGCTTTACGCGCCAATTTAGCTGCAGCTAAATTAATATCACGGGATTGAGCCTGCATATCGTAATCGGCCATAGCGATAGTCGTAGCATTAAACGTATTCGTTTCAATAATGTCCGCGCCAGCTTCAAAGTAATCACAGTGAATTTGATAGATGATATCGGGCTGGGTAAGAACCAGCAAATCGTTGTTACCCTTAACATCGCAGTGCCAGTCGGCAAACTGTGTTCCGCGATAATCTTCTTCTTCTAACTTATGGCGCTGGATCATGGTGCCCATGGCGCCATCTAATATAAGGATGCGCTTTTTAGCGGCTTCTGTAAGCGTTGCTTGCGCGCTAGAATTTGGTCTTTGGCTCACGTGCTACCTCTTTGGCTGTGACTTTTCAGCAAGCTGACTTAAATCGTAAGGCGTGGTCTGATAGACATAATAATTCAGCCAGTTTGTAAACAATAGGCTACCGTGTGAGCGCCACTGTACAATAGGAGACTTGGCTGGATCATCCCCTTCAAAATAGTTTTTTGGAATTACTGGCGTTTGTCCCGCGGCAATATCTCGAAAATACTCATCTTTAAGTGTATCTGGATCGTATTCCGGGTGACCCGTTACAAATACCATGCGCTTATCTTCTGACGCCACAATATAAGCGCCTACATCGTCAGACTCTGCAACAACACTAAGTCCATCGACGCTGTTATACAACGAGGTGTTAATATGCCCATAACGGGAATGTGGTGCGTAAAAAGAAGGATCAAAGCCCCTTAATAGCTCATTATTCGGGTCATTCACTTTGTGTTTAAAGACACCTGAAAACTTTTCGTCTCTAAGCTCTCGTGTAATGCCGTAAAAGTGATACATGGCGGCGTGGGCAGCCCAACACAAGTAAAGGGTTGAGTTCACGTGACGCTGCGCCCACTCCAATATGGTGGTCATGGTTTCCCAGTACTTTACTTCCTCGTAATCGATAAGCGCGAGAGGCGCACCGGTGACAATAAGGCCATCGTATTTCTTATTCGCTACCGCTGAAAAGTCGTGATAGAAAGCATCCATGTGCGATTGGGGGGTATTCTTCGGCGCTTGATTATCAATTCGAATTAAATCCACGTTTATTTGCAGTGGCGTGTTCGATAATAGACGAAGTAACTGTACCTCTGTTTCTATCTTGTTCGGCATTAAATTAAGAATACCGACTTCAAGAGGACGAATATCCTGATTGGCAGCCCTGTCCATGTCCATGGTAAAAATATTTTCACCTAGTAGTACATTCTGCGCGGGTAACTGCTCAGGAATACGAATTGGCATAGAGGGCTCCAGTGATAAATTACAATATCTGTATTGTGTCTATAACTGGCGATATGTCAACATCTTTACGTCTAGACGTCTAAACGTTTTTTTTCTCTGGTGCTCAAAAATACTAATTATTTTGTTTATGCACCATTACCAACATCTCAGCTTCGGCACGAGGAATGTCGCAGGCTTCAATAATTTCATCAATGCTAGCGCCTTGCTTGACTAAGTCCGCCGCACGCTGATATAGGCGTAGGGAAGGATCTTGAAGCTTGAGTTCTCGAAGCTGGTTTTCAATATCAGTTTGCTTTTCGTCTAACTCTTGAAGGTGTCGAGTGATCACCAAGGTGCGTGCTTGCGCCTCAGTTTGTTGATTATTTGCATTTTTAGCAAGGGCTTCAGTGCGGGCAATAGCCTCTGCGTTAGCATGTTCGCTTTCGCTTAATGCAGAACGCAACTGCTTAATGTGTGAATGCAGCACACCCATCGCGGCGATGAGTATAACTACAAGAATACACAGTATGAGTTCTAATAAGGTAGGTGCAGCAAGCTGCCAATCCATGGACATAACCCTTGGGGAAATGTAGGCAGTATTATAGTCAATACCGCCTATTCATTTATTTAGATGTTGCTAAGCTCATCCCACTCTTCGTCGCTTAACAATTTATTAAGATCTACAAGAATAAGCAGTTCGCCGTCGCGGTTACTTACACCTTGGATAAACTTAGCACTCTCTTCAGTACCTACGTTAGGGGCACTATCAATCTCTGAAGATTTCAAGTAAACCACCTCAGCGACACTATCCACCAGAATACCAACTACCTGCTCGTCAGACTCAATAATAACGATACGGGTATTATCAGTAATTTCTGTTGGCGGTAATCCGAAACGAGCACGTGTATCGATAACCGTTACTACGTTACCACGCAGATTGATAATACCAAGTACATAGTCAGGTGCACCGGGTACAGGGGCTATTTCGGTATAACGCAAGACCTCTTGAACTTGCATCACGTTGATACCGTAAGTTTCTTCACCTAAGCGATACGTTACCCATTGAAGGACTTCGTCGTTGCTGTCGGTGGCGTTATTATTTATTCTTTCGTCGCTCATGAACCTGGCTCCCAATACTATGGCGTCTGGTCGTTACTGCCTAAGCCTTTGTTAAGCATAGATATTAATTCTTCAACGTCAATTAACGCGCACATTTTTTCTTTAACCATCCCTGCTAACCAGGGACGCTTACCTGTGGACTCGCGCCATTTAACATCATCGGTAGTCAAATTGATCGTATTGACTAGCTTTTCACTAGCCAGCCCCCACGCACTTTCCCCTAACATTATAAGATATCGGTAGTTAAGCGATTGTGCGAGGTTTTCGTCATATTTTTCTGGCATTACCCATTTTGCAGAGTCAACAACACTTAGTTTAGACTCTCTGTGCAACATTACACCCATAAACCAATCAGGTTTTCCAAATAAAGGGCCAATCTTCTCAATTTGGTGGATCCCACCTAGCGACGTCAAAGGCACCGCAAGTGTTAACCCTGCAACCTCAAAGAATAGCGCCTGAAAGCGAAAACCGAGAGTATCCTTTAGTGGAACTTTTGTTTTTTCAGAGCGGTTTAACGCAGCCTCTTGTTCATTTTCTACTAAAGTTTCTGTGTGAGACTGTTGCTGTTCATCTTCAATTGTCCCTGCTTTTTGCGTTTCAATTAACGATGTAACCTTTTCCGCTATCGCTTCTTGTTCATTCGATTGCGGCTCACTATCATTGGCGGTAGAAGCAAGCGCCGTTTCAGCCATCTGCTGAGAAGCCTGCTCGAGCAATTTTGCCGTGCGCGCAGTCACATCTTCCGGTGCTTCTGGCTCTTTGAGGAGACTATCAAGGTATGCCTCCATCACTTCTTCACGGGCAAAAGGCGATTGCTTGCTCATGTTCTCGTTATTTCTCCAATACCGCTAATAGTTTCTCGTACGCAGACACACCACGTGTTTTGGGGTACGCTGCGGAAATGGGAAGCTGTACTAAACTTGCATCCCTGAAGTGCGTGTCGACGGGAATAACCCCTTCCCACACGCGCTCACCATAGTCATTCATTAAGCGCTTTCGCGATGCAAGCGCCGCGTTAGTGCGCTTGTCAAACATAGTTGGAATAATCACAGTATCAAAGGATTTGTCCAACGAACGTCCCATGATTTCCATGGTACGAATCATTCTGTCTAGCCCTTTAAGCGCCAGATATTCTGTTTGGGTAGGCACGATAACCTTGTCACACGCTGCAAGAGCGTTAACCATCAGCACCCCAAGCACTGGAGGGCAATCGATGATAGCAACATCAAATTCTCCTGCAATTTTTGCCAACGCTTTTTTTAGGACTAAGCCCATACCTTGTTCGCTACCCATCGTTCTATCTAAGGTCGCGAGCGCCATTGTTGCAGGAAGCACATATAAGTTGTCTAACTTTGTCGGGCACAGACAATCCATAACATTATCGGCCGTAATGTCATTAGACTTAATAAAAATATCGTAAACTGAATGACTTGACGCTTCTGCATCGATACCGAAGTAATAACTCAGCGATGCATGTGGATCAGTATCAATCATGAGCACTCGCTTGCCCTGCTGTGCAAGCAAGCCACCAAGGCTCACCGTAGTGGTTGTCTTCCCTACGCCACCCTTTTGATTTGCTACTGTCCACACTTTCATATTTGCTGTTCCATTACGGTTCAAACTGCTATCGCATTTCGGTTTGAACGCAACTGCTCATATCATCAATGTTTATATTTTTACTGGATATATTGGCAACGGCTACAGCTTGAGGCATACCGTACACAACACAGGAATCTTGGTCTTGAGCCCAAATCATTGCGCCTTTTTCCTTGAGCATTCGGCATCCTTCTCTGCCGTCAGCCCCCATACCCGTTAATATAATTCCTAATACATCCCCACCATAAGCTTTAGCCAGAGAACTGAAAGTGAGATCAACACTGGGCTTATAATTCACCTTGTCACTCGCACTTGCATCAACAATGGCAATGCGTTTATTCGCACCTATGGTTTCTAGCAACATTTGCTTCCCACCGGGAGCAAGATACGCATGACCTGGTTTTAGAATGTCGCCGTGCTCGGCTTCTTTTACTCTAATCTTACAGTTTGTGTCTAAACGCTGTGCAAATGCCGTAGTAAATGTTCCAGGCATGTGTTGTACAAGCAAAATGGGGTATGGAAACTCTGCAGGTAAAGGAGACAGCACTTTCTGAAGCGCCACAGGCCCGCCTGTAGAAGCCCCAATTGCTAAACACTTGTAGTGCTTTCCCGTCGCTCTTACAGACGAAACGGTTGGTTGTTTGGCTGCGTCTTTATGCCCTGATAGCAACCCTGATGTTTTAAAAAACGCCTGCTTTGGCGCATTATCAGGAAGCTTTCTTGCCTCTGTAGAGCGAAACGACGGACGCTTAAGACCAATACCACGACGCGCTATTAAGCGTACCTTTGTACACAACAAGCGCGATGCGTCTTTTCTGTCCTGCGCGATATCTTCAAATTTCTTAGGTAAGAAATCGAGCGCGCCCGCTTCTAACGCATCTAATGTCGCTTGCGCACCATGATGCGTAAGCGAAGAAAACATAAGAATAGGTGTAGGCCGTTTGTCCATTATAGCCTTTACAGCTGAAATGCCGTCCATGACAGGCATTTCAACATCCATCGTTATCACATCCGGCTTAAGCGCATCTGCTTTTTCAAGTGCATCGCGCCCATTTCTCGCTTCCCCAACAACTTCAAGTTCCCTATCGCCATCGAGTATTTCTTTTACTCGACGACGATAAAAAGTCGAGTCGTCCACGACAAGGACTTTAAAGACCATGGATTATTATTCCTGTTAATTCATCGCCTTACTTGATGGGTTTACGCGCATACCGTTTAAGCAGGCTCGGAATATCTAAAATTAGTGCAATTCCACCGTCTGATGTAATCGTGGCTCCCGCCATACCAGGCGTGCCTTGCAATAATGCATCAAGAGGTTTAATAACCACTTCTTCTTGGCCTATTAGCGCGTCTACTACGAATCCTACTTGTTGTGTACCAATTTGCACCACAACAACGTGTCCCTTTTCTCTATCGATGTTTTTGGGACCTCGAATCAACCATTCACCAAGGAAGAACAACGGAATTGCTTTTGAACGAACTATCATTGTTAGCTGGCCATCGACCGTGTTGGTCTTTTTGATGTCCATATTTATTATTTCGTTCACCGCACCTAATGGTAACGCAAAGGTTTGTTTTCCTACAACAATCATTAGCGTCGGAAGAATGGCTAGCGTTAGCGGAACTTTGATATCCAGTCGCGTGCCTTTTCCTAGCTGTGAATCAATGTTCACGGTGCCGTTAAGTTGGTTAATTTTGGTCTTAACCACGTCCATGCCCACACCGCGACCAGAAATATCACTAATTTCTGTTTTGGTTGAGAACCCTGGCGCGAATATCAAGTTAAACGCTTCAACATCCGACATCCGTGCTGCTGCGTCTGCGTCTAGTACACCGCGACTAATAGCAATTTCTTTAAGCTTTTCAGGATCCATTCCTTTACCATCATCTTCGATGGTTAGAAGAATATGATCGCCTTCTTGAGATGCCGATAGCTGAACCGTACCCATGCGCGGCTTACCCGCTGCAGCACGGTCATCAGGCATTTCAATACCATGGTCGACGGAGTTTCTCACCAAGTGCACAAGTGGATCGGCCAGTGCTTCAACCAGGTTTTTGTCTAAATCAGTTTCCTCACCCACAAGCTCAAGGGTTATTTCTTTTTTCAAGCTTCTAGCGAGGTCTCGAACAACGCGAGGGAAACGACCAAACACCTTCTTGATAGGTTGCATGCGGGTTTTCATTACCGCACCTTGCAAGTCGCCCGTTACCACATCTAAGTTGGCAATGGCTTTGGACATGCTTTCGTCGTTACTGTTGATACCCAAGCTTATTAGCCTGTTTCTCACTAGTACGAGTTCACCCACCATGTTCATAATTTGGTCAAGGCGCTTGGTATCTACACGTACTGTAGTCTCAGCAGGAGGGGCAGCTGGTGCCGCCTTCTTCTCATCTTTTTTAGGCGCTGCTTTTGGTGCAGCAGGTGCGCTTGCTTTAGCTGGCGCTGCGGCGCTAGGAGCAGGCGTCGCTTTTGGCGCAGCTGGCGCTGCTTGTTTCGCTTTTTGAACCGCTTCTGTTGCTGCCTTATCTACAGGAGGCTCTGGCGCCTTTGAAACGGCTCCCTGCTTGGTAGGCCCTTGCCCTGAGCCATGCAGTTGGTCAAGCAGTGCTTCAAATTCGTCATCGGTGATTTCTTCATCACCAGCTGCACTCGGCGTAACTGGTGCTGGAGCTGGTGTATTTGCCTTTGGCGCAGCTTCTTCACCACCAAACTTGCCTTTGCCATGTAAATCATCGAGCAGCGCTTCAAATTCTTCGTCGGTGATATCGTCGTTATCACTATCGGCAGCAGGTGCAGCAGCCTTTGCAGGTTCGCTTTTAGCCGCTGAGGACTGTCCTGGTGCCCCAGAGCCATGAAGCTCATCAAGCAGCGCTTCAAACTCATCTTCAGTGATTTCGTCAATACCGCCGCTATCACCAGAACTTGGTGCCTGTGCAGTAGGCTCTTCAACAACTAATTCTGGCTCTTCAATCGCGGGCTCAGGTTCTGACGCCGGCGCGCTTTGTTCACCAAAAATATTCTCATCTGGAGATTCCGGGCGACTTAGTTTGTGTAACAAGTCTACTAGGTGTGCATCTGCTGGCTCTAATGGATCCCGAGCTTTCACTCGTTCAAACATTTCAACCACAACATCTGTGGCTTGCAGAATAATATCCATCAGTTCAGGGGTTAGTGTTCGTTGACCGTTACGCATTACGTCAAAGACGTTTTCCGCACCGTGACAAATTTCTACTAACTCGGTAAGAGACAGGAACCCTGCTCCCCCTTTAACTGTGTGATAACCACGGAAAATTGCATTCAGCAAATCCGCATCTTCAGGATTGTTCTCAAGATCAACGAGCTGTTCTTGTAATTGTTCAAGTATCTCTCCAGCCTCAACTAGAAAGTCCTGTAATATATCCTCGTCAACATCAAACGACATGCGCCCGCTCCCCTAAAAACCTAAGCTAGACAGAAGATCATCTACATCATCTTGGCCTGACACGACGTCGTCGCGATTATCGGCATCAATGATAGGGCCTTCTGCCTCTACACCATCAACCTTATCGGCCTTAACGCTGGATGGTTTAGTTTGTTCTGCACCGTCGCGTTCACCAAACATGGTAAGCATGTTAACTAAGCTGTCTTCCACTTCTTTAACCAAGTCGATAACGCGGCGAATAACCTGACCAGTTAAGTCTTGATAACCTTGAGCCATCAATACTTCTGTAAGTAACTGTGTAAGTTTAGCTGACTGTGCCGAACCTTCTTCCAACAATTCGTCTAAGTCTGCGCATAAAGCCTTGAATTCACCCAACTCTATTTGGCGATTCATCAGCTTCTTCCACTCAGGCATAACCTTTTCGATGCGCGCCGACAGCATTTCAGCTATAGGCATGCTCGCTTCAACGGCATCCATAGTAGTATTAGCAGCTTTTTCAGTTTCTTCAATTACGTAGGTTAGGCGGGATTGTGCATCGGGAATATCATCGGTCGCGAGATGTTTAATGCGGTCGTCTATTTGGAAATTATTCAGCGCGTCATGGAGCTGACGCGTCAGTTTCCCTACTTCGGCAAATAACTCAACGTTTTCTTTCATTGAGGCCGCTTCTAATAGGGCATTGGCTGAATCGTTATCACCCTCTTCAAGGTAGGTGACAAGCTGTTTTGCTTCTTCCAACGAAATTGGAACGTTTACACTCGTTGACATCCAGTAAACCTCATTTCTCTGGTGAGCGTCTGGATCAACCTAAACGTTCGAATATTTTATCTAATTTTTCTTTAAGTGTTGCTGCAGTGAACGGCTTAACAACGTAGCCATTAACACCTGCTTGCGCTGCGGCTACAATTTGCTCTTTCTTCGCTTCGGCAGTAACCATAAGTACTGGTAGGTGCTTGAGTTTGTCATCGGCTCTAATCGCGCGAAGCAAGTCAATACCCTGCATACCAGGCATGTTCCAATCGGTAACTACGAAATCGAAATCACCTTGCTGCAACATAGGCAATGCAGTACTTCCGTCATCCGCTTCCTGGATGTTGGAAAAACCCAAATCTTTAAGTAGGTTTTTGATGATACGTCTCATGGTTGAAAAATCATCGACCACGAGAATTTTCATGCTTTTGTCCAAAATAGCCTCCAGTGAGGGGTTAATTGTTATTAATTTCTATTCTTCGTCAGCTTGCCACGACTTCATTCGTGATTTGAGTTTTAACATGGCCTGACTGTGAATTTGACTGACTCTCGATTCACTTACATCAAGAACCTCACCAATTTCTCTTAGGTTCAGCTCTTCATCATAATACAGCGAAAGTACAATCGCTTCTCTTTCAGGTAATGTCGTAATTGCATGGGCAAGCGCTTTTTGGAAAGCGCCTTGCATTAAATCTTCCAGTGGTGCGTCGCTACCTCGATTTTGCTCTGTCGAAATAACATCTTCTGACACACCTAAATCTTCAATACCTAACAGCTTTCCGGCATTTACTTCATTAAGCATTTGGTGATAGTCCTGCAAGCTTACATTAAGCTTATCAGCAATATCAGAATCTCTAGCATCGCGACCTGTTTCGCTTTCTACTTGCGAAATTGCTTCAGTGATCGCTCGGCCATTTCGGTGAACTGAACGCGGTGTCCAATCCCCTTTGCGAATTTCATCTAGCATAGCACCGCGGATGCGAATACCTGCAAAGGTTTCGAAGCTGGCACCCTTGGAGCCATCAAAGTTTCGCGCGGCTTCTAATAATCCAATCATGCCTGATTGAATTAAATCGTCTACAAGAACACTAGCCGGCAATCGCGCTATCAAGTGATGCGCTATACGCTTAACCAATGGCGCATGTCTTTCGACTAACTGCGCTTTATCGGTTTGTTGTTGATAAGCGGCTGCCTTGCTGTTCAACGCTGACTTCCTACGGCTTTTTCTGCAACTAATTGTTCAATGAAAAACTCTAAATGGCCACCTGGCTGCGCTGGAATAGGCCATGTTAAGGCTTTACTTGCCAACTGTGTTATTGCAACGGCTGCCGGTGAACCTGGGTAAGCATCGACAATGGCAGTTTGTTTACGCACTGCTTTACGAATGTTCTCGTCAAACGGTACTGTCGCCACTAATTCTAGTGCAACATCTAAAAAACGCCCTGTCACTTTGCTTAATTTACTAAATAGTTCTTGGCCTTCTCGCACGTCGCGCACCATATTAGCCACAACTTTGAAGCGGAAAACACCGTGCTCTCTATTCAGAATTTTTATCAATGCATACGCATCTGTCAATGAAGTAGGCTCGTCACACACAACGACCATGATGTCTTGTGAGGCTTTTGAAAAGCTCAACACCATGTCTGAAATACCTGCCGCTGTATCAACAATAAGCACGTCAATTTGCGAGCGTAGCTCACTAAAGGCACGAATTAGGCCAGCGTGTTGCGTTGGCGACAATTCTGCCATCGACTGCGTGCCTGATGTGGCAGGGGCAATCTTTATTCCGTGCGGACCGGTCACTAATACTTCATCAAGTGTACATTCGCCGGAAAGCACGTGGGATAAGTTTTTCTCAACACGCAAACCTAACATAACGTCTACGTTAGCAAGACCGAGGTCCGCATCGAGAACCATTACACGTTTACCTTGCTTCGCCATGGCGATAGCGGTGTTCAATGTAATGTTTGTTTTACCTACGCCACCTTTGCCACCGGTGACGGCGATTACTTTGATTAACCGTGATTGCTTCATTTTTCTTAAGCTACTCGCTTGGTCGTCAATCATACTGCTTATGCTGTTTTAATTGCGTTGTTACCACTAGTATGATTCAAACCGTACTTTTTATAAAGCTTTGCAGCAGCGGAAACCAAAGATTTCGCTTCTGCAATCTTAATGTCTTCAGGTACTTTTTGACCATCGGTGACATAACTAACCGGTAATTGGTATTCAACCGCTGCACTAAGCACCTCTCCTAAAGAGTAGCACTCATCTAACTTTGTGAAAATACAGCCACTTAGTTCAATATCATCATACGCTTGAATGATTCTCTGCAAAGCAGGATATTGCGTATTTGCTTGCGCTACCAAATATTTTTTAACATTTGGCATTTGTCCGTTATCAAACTGCTTAATTTGTTTAATTAATCGACTATCTCTTTGACTAAATCCAGCCGTATCAATCAATACTAGTCGCTTATGACGAAGTTGGAATAATAAATCCGCAAGTTCTTCACTAGTCTGCGCTTTTCTCACCGTGCAGCCAATAATCTTTCCGTATGTCGCTAGCTGCTCATAGGCGGCAATTCTATACGTATCAATGGTAATCATCGCAACCGACTCTGCACCGTATTTCTGCGCATAGCGGGCAGCAAGTTTCGCAACGGTAGTTGTTTTACCGGTACCTGTTGGTCCTACTAATGCAACAGCACCTTGTGCGCTAAGTATATCGTTTCCTGTCACATTTATGCGATTAGCCAATAGGTTAAGAAGATATACCCATGCATCTCGTTCGTTGTAATGTGACGGCGTATAGCTAATAAGCTGTTTCGCTAACGCGTTGCTTAACCCCATATCGGTTAAACGGGTGATTAGATATTGATGAACAGGTTTTTGACGTTTGTTCTTAGCTTCCATCAAGTCGGCCACTTGATATTGCAATACATCGCGAAGAGACGCTAACTCTTCCTTGATTTGCGCAAGCTCCGCTGACTGCGTCACAGGGGTATCATCCATACTAGACGCTTGATGCTCTGGGAAAGCGTTCTGACGAACTGGTTCATGAGAAGACTGCTGGGCTTCTACGTCGTCAATAAAGGCTTCTGAGAAGTCTAAGTGCGAAGCAATTTCATTGGCGTGCTTAGCATTCGCTGTCATTGGTTGGTTAGGTTGCGCGGGACTCGTCACGCCATTATTTCCACCGTGCTGCTTTTCTAGCAGTGCTTTAAGGCTATCAGGACCGTCGTCACCAATGATTTCGCTCAAGCTAGGCACTGCCTTTTGACCAGGTGTTTTTGTAGCGGCTTGTGGAGACGCTTTCGGCGTAAACAACTTCGCTTCAGGCTCTTTGTCGTAGGCTGCGACAAGCTCAATACCGTCAGCAACTTTGCGATTTGACATGATCACAGCGTCACTGCCCAATTCAGCTTTAACTTGGCTTAACGCCTCACGCATATCTTTGCCGAAGAAACGTCTAATTTTCATTGCAACCTCTCCAATCACCCAGTGTCAGATTATTGACCGACCGAACTGACTATTTTTATTTGTTTGTCGTCAGGCACTTCTTGGTAAGACAGAACATGAAGCCCAACAACCGAATATTTTAAGAAGCGAGACAGAACGGGTCGTAGCATGCCTGAGGTAAGGAGTACTGCAGGCTCTCCTTCTAACTCTTGCTGCTGACTGGCTTGCTGCAATGATTTTTGCAGCTTGTCTGCCAGGCCTGGTTCTATGCCAGCGCCATCTTCGCCACCTGCTTGAAGTGACTGGTGCAACATCTGTTCCAACTCTGGCGCCAAGGTTATGACAGGTATCTCTTTTGCACCTTGAGTAATTTCTTGGACAATTAAACGTTTAAGGGCAATACGCACCGCAGACACTAAAACATCGGGGTCTTGGCTGCGCGTGCCGTACTCACTGAGTGTTTGCACGATTGTACGCATATCGCGAATAGGCACGCCTTCAAACAATAAGGTTTGCAGTACTTTCACGACGGTGCTTAGCGGAAGAATGTCTGGTACTAATCCTTCAACCAGTTTCGGATGCTGCTTGGCAAGCATATCAAGAAGTTGTTGGGCTTCCTCGTGCCCTAATAATTGATATGCATTGTTAGAGAGTAATTGGCTTAAATGGGTCGCTACAACGGTCGCAGCGTCTACTACTGTGTACCCAAGGGTTTGGGCATGCTCCCGTTTGTTGGGCTTAATCCATACTGCGTCTAAGCCGAACGCGGGGTCTTTGGTGGCACGCCCTTCTAATTTACCGAACACTTGCCCTGGATTAATAGCAAGTTCTTCATCGTGACTGATGATGGAATCCCCAATCGTTACGCCTTGCATAGCGATGGTGTAAGTGTTGGGCTCTAAATCCAAGTTATCGCGAATGTGGACAGGCGGAATAAGGAAACCCAGCTCTTGCGATAGTTTCTTACGTACGCCTTTAATGCGCGTCAACAACTCGCCACCCTGGGATTTATCGACAAGAGGAATTAAGCGATAGCCCACTTCCAATCCGATGGTATCTACCTGCTGAACATCATCCCAGCCAAGCTCTTTCACTTCAGGCGCAACCGATTCATCTTTTACCACATTGTCTGGCACTTTGGGCTCTGCGGCCTTTCTCTTTTCTTGGACCGACTGCCAGTAAGCAAAGCCTGCAATCAAGAATGAGAACCCTAAGAATGCGATATGAGGCATCCCAGGAATGATACCCATCACAAATAGAACGCCCGAGGCTATATAAAGAGCTTGATTATTACCAAGCTGACCGCGGATTTCTTTGCCCATTTCCTGAGTCTCGTTTTCACGAGTAACGATAATGGCTGTAGCGACCGAAAGTAACAATGAAGGAATTTGCGCCACCAAACCATCACCGATGGTCAATATGGTGTAGATTTCTATAGCGTTACCGAATGAAAGCCCGTGCTGAATCATGCCAATAAAAAGACCACCAACAATATTAATCAGCATGATGAAAAGGCCTGCGACCGCATCACCCTTTACAAATTTTGACGCACCGTCCATCGACCCGTAAAAATCCGCTTCTGCGGTAATCTCTTCACGGCGTTTACGTGCTTGATCTTGATCTATATACCCTGCATTTAAATCAGCATCTATGGCCATTTGCTTACCGGGCATAGCATCTAACGTAAAGCGAGCGCTTACTTCCGAAATACGTCCTGCGCCTGCGGTTACAACTTTAAAGTTGATAATAAGAAGAATGGCGAAAACAACAATACCTACGGCGTAGTTACCACCAATCACGACCTCACCGAAGGCTTCGATAACTTTACCTGCTGCATCGCCGCCTTCATGTCCGTAAAGTAAGACAACGCGAGTAGAAGCCACGTTAAGCGCTAGTCTCAATACGGTAGCGATAAGTAACACCAAGGGGAAAATGCCGAAATCTACTGGACGCTGGGTAAGTACAGCCACCAAGATAATGACTAGCGACAACGCAATATTAAAGCTAAACAGCACGTCCAGTAAGAATGGCGGCATAGGCAATATAACCATGCCCATAATTGCCAAAAGGACGATGGGTGCGCCTAAACCACTGGTAAAATTTTGCAGCTGATTTTTATCGAATCGCTGAAGATAACCGGATAACTGCATGGCTTGGTGTCTCTCTATCAGAAAATTGACGCTTTATGTGAAACTGAAGGAGAGTTTTCAACTAACGTGCCAGCTTTGTGTATTACGTAAAAGTTATCCAAATCCGAGCTGTAATCATGCGTGATTACTGTCTACAGCGACTTGTATAGAGCGATTAAGATTTTGTATCCGAGGGACATATGAACAGTTTATAATTACGTCACTATTTCTAGGGCCAGCTCTTACCTATGCCCCGCCTTCAAAGTCAATTTTTCACCCATTTAGCGGTTGGGTTAGTGTCGGTACTCTGGTGGGATAGGCAAATCCCGTTTAAGTGGCTTAGGACGTTTGCCCTTACCTGCTTTGTGCGCTTTTAACTGATAAACATGCGCAAGCACCTGCGCTACCGCCATAAATAAAGCGTTAGGAATTTCATCGTCCACTTCAGTGGAGTAGAAAATGGCTCGCGCTAACATGGGTGAAGGGATCAACGGCACATCGTTGGCGGTAGCAATTTTTCTGATGTGCATCGCTAGCTCATCAGCACCTTTCGCGACCACAACCGGCGCCCTTACCCCCTTCTCGTCATATTTAATAGCAACAGAAAAGTGAGTAGGGTTGGTCACTACAACATCTGCTTGTGGGACTTCCTGCATCATGCGCTTGGTTGCAGCCTGATATTGCAGACGGCGAATTCGACCTTTAACCATAGGGTCGCCTTCCGCATTTTTCCGTTCGTCTTTAACCTCTTGCTTGGTCATCTTCATTTCTTTGTTGTGCTTATACATTTGATAAGGCACATCAATGAGCGCGATAGGGATCATGCCGCACACCAGAATAAGAAACGCCCACTTAAGCATGTCGAGTGCGTGAAAGATGTTTCCCGGATAAAGCTCCATATCAAGGTGGAGCGCTTCATCTTCAAAGAACAGTAACGCTCCGATGGCCATGCCAATTATGACCACCACTTTTGCTATAGACTTGAGTAACTCAACCAAGCCGTTCATGCCGAACATACGCTTGAAGCCTTGAATAGGGCTCATTTTTGAACCCTTAGGTTTTGCACCTTCCCAGGTAAAGTTAAAACCGCCAAGGGCGATAGAGCCATAAATGCCCGCTATCATTGCCACAGCCATGTATAGCAGCACGGCAGGACCTACTGCCGAAAAGGCTTCACCCCATGCGCCAAACATGTGGGTGATATCATAGGTCTCGTCACGAGAGAGAATGAACATTCTCTGAGTAAGTTTAAAAACAGATTCAGCAATCCACCCGCCCACAAACAAAAACATAAAAGCACTGACGATAAGTACTAGGGTCGAAGAGAGTTCACGGGAACGGGCTAGCTGCCCTTTTTTTCGGGCATCTTCGAGTTTTTTCCCCGTGGGGTCTTCTGTTTTTTCGCTTGAATCTGCCATGTTTTCCTACGAACAAATATTCAATAGTTCACACATAAACTGTTCAGCTCTAAACCATTGGGTTTCGAAATGTGCAGTAAAGTTATCAAGTGTTATCCAAATAATCAGTAATCCCATTACCTGAGCAATGGAAAAACCAATACTAAATATGTTTAGCTGTGGCGCAGCTTTGGTCATTACGCCAAACGCCAAATTCACGATAAGCAGCGAAACGATTGGCGCAAGGGAGAGGGTCACTGCCGATATGAACATCCAGCCGGCCCAATGGGCAATATCGCGGAACTGTTCACCGGTCCACCATGCTTCGCCTATGGGAAACGCCTCAAAGCTCATGACTATCATTTGGATCATGGACAAATGCCCATCCAAGGTCCAAAACAACAAAGTCGCCAATATCAGATAAAACTGACCTACCGCCGGCACGTTAATACCATTGACTGGGTCAACAATAGACGCAAAGCCCAAACCGGTTTGCATTGCTATAACTTGGCCAGCAAGCACAAAGGTATTGAGCACCATCATTGATATAAAACCAATAGCAATGCCTATTAGCAACTGCTGAATAACGATTAAAAATGTGCCCACATCCACCAAATTTTCTATGGGTGACGGGGGCACTACCGGCATGATGATAAGCGTGAGCATTATACCCAACAAGGCTCTTACCTGCGGGGGAATGGATTTAGCACTCAAGCCAATCATGGCCACAAACAAGCCGCTAATGCGCATAAACGGCAGCAGCATGTCTGCAAGGAATTGATTGATGGTCGCGAGTTCGACTTCCACAGCTTTAGCCTTCTATCCCACAACCTGCGGGATCATATCAACCATTCTGAAAGTAAAGTCCATAAGCTGTTGCACCAACCAGTTTCCGCCCCAACTCAGCGCGAGAAGCGTAACAAGTAAGCGGGGCAAGAAGCTCATGGTTTGTTCGTTGATACTGGTGGCTGCCTGAAACACAGCAACAACTAAACCTACGATCAAGCTTGGAACAATCACCGCAGATACCAACACGATAACCATGAACATAGCTTCTCGCAGTATTTCTACAAAGACTTCTGGTGACATAAGCCCTCCTAGACGCCCATACCGAAGCTGGTCGCCAACGTACCGAAAATCAAGTTCCAACCATCAACCAACACGAACAACATGAGCTTAAACGGCAAAGATACAATCATAGGTGAAAGCATCATCATACCCATAGCCATCAATATAGACGCTACCACCAAGTCAATAATAAGAAAGGGAATAAATAGCATAAAACCAATTTGAAACGCGGTTTTAAGTTCACTGGTCACAAAAGCCGGAATTAAGATGGTTAGCGGCACTTCATCCGTATCGGCATATTTTCCTTCATCTCCAGCTATCCGTACAAACGTTTCTAGGTCTTTTACCCTTGTTTGTGAAAGCATAAATGCGCGCATGGGGCCTTTGGCTTGCTCAAGAGCGTCTAAACTGGTGAGTTGCTCGTTAAGGTAAGGCTGTAAAGCTCGCTCGTTCACCTCTTCAAACACCGGCGCCATAATAAACATGGATAGAAACAAACTAACGCCAATGAGTATCTGGTTTGACGGTGATTGTTGTAAGCCAATCGCCTGACGCAAAATAGACAACACCACAATAATACGCGTGAAAGAGGTCATCATCATGATAAACGCTGGAATCAGACTCAACGCTGTCATGATAAACAGCGCTTGAAGCGTCATAGAGTAATCTTGCGTTCCATCTTGGTTAGTCGTAACCGTGACGGCAGAAATCCCCTGTTGAGCATAGGCGGGCTCAACGAGCAGTAATAAGGGTAGTATTAAAAGTAGCCAGGCAAACTTACGCATCTCTCGACTCTTCCTTTGTTTTATTCTTTTCTATATTCGGGTTGAGCTTTCCCGCCATGGCAGCAACAAGCTTTTGTTTAAACGCATCGGCACCATTTTGTTGCTCGCCTGTGGTGTTGTTCACACCTTTCACAGGCACATCGAGATTCTTATCTAATTTGCTTAAATGAGAGATGTTGTGACTGGTTACACCAATGAGATGCTGCTCTTCACCTACCTGAATCACCATGATTTTTTCTTTTGTACCAACAACCATGCTGGCCGCGACTTTCATTTGATTTCCACCCATCGCAGTGACATTAAATCGACGCATCACATAAGCCAGAGCGAAAATGACGCCAACAACGACAAGTAAAGAAAGGAAAATTGACAGTACCGAGGTGGGATTGGTGATTGACTGGGTCGACTGCGCGACGGCTATCTGGCTAAATAAAAGGGGCAGCATTGCGCAACCCCTTACTTTATAAGAAGTTTTATCTGAGCTTCTTGATTCTCTCAATTTGACTAATAACATCCGTTAATCGAATACCGAATTTGTCGTTGACCACTACTACTTCTCCATGAGCAATCAACGTGCCATTAACTAATACATCTAGTGGCTCACCGGCAACACGATCCAGCTCTACCACAGAACCCTGGTTCAACTGTAGCAGATTTCGGATACTTATTTGACTACGACCGACTTCCATCGAAATAGTCACAGGTATATCTAGAATGGTATCTAGCTTTTTCTTTTCTTCTTGCGTAATCGGCGCGTCGTCAGTTAATTCGTCAAGTTCTGCAACTTGTACGTCTTCGTTATCGCCAGCCTCTTGTTCCGCTTCAGATTCGGCTTGCTCGGCCATTGCCGCTGCCCAATCGTCCATACCGTCTTCACTCATGGGAACTCCCCTCTACCTTACAGGTCTTCTTCGAGTACTTGCAGTTCTGCGTCATTATCAATAATGCGCCCACCGCGGGTTAATAACTGTAGCTCAGACTTCACTGAAGTCGGTCTTGCAATCTTTTCTACAATTTTCAGCGCCAAATTGTCGCGACTGCGACCTAACTTAGCCCTAAACGTGGGTAAATCTTCAATTAATACAGTGATGGTTTCTGGCATCTCCACAGGGATGATATCGCCAGGTTTAAACTCCATCACATCGCGAAGCGGTACATCAACGTCTAGCATATGCGTAGTTAACGCTACTTTAACGTCCATGATTTCATCGCGAAGGGCCTTACTCCAACGTAAGTCTGTATCTTCTTTATCGCTTTGAACACCCGCATCAAGCAATTCGCGAATGGGCTCTAACATTGAGTATGGCAAGGACACGTGGAAGTCGCCACCGCCGCCATCTAGTTCGATATGGAACGAGCTGATGACCACCACCTCGGTCGGGCTCACAATGTTCGCCATCGCAGGGTTTACTTCTGAGTCCAAATATTCAAACGACACATCCATGACCGGTGCCCAGGCTTCTTTATAATCTTCAAAGATTATTTTAAGCAGCATCTGGATAATACGGCGCTCCGTTGGCGTAAACTCCCGGCCTTCAATCTTCGCATGATAACGTCCATCACCGCCAAAGAAGTTGTCTACCAGAATAAATACCAAGCGGGCTTCCATGGTGATAAGCCCCGTGCCTTTAAGCGGACGGAAGCGCACCATGTTCAAACTCGTTGGAACGAATAACGTATGAATGTATTCGCCAAACTTGATCATCTGAATACCGTTAATCGATACTTCAGCTGAACGTCGCATCATGTTGAACAAGCTCACACGCATATGACGTGCGAAACGTTCATTAACTATTTCAAGCGTAGGCATACGCCCACGCACAATTCTGTCTTGCGAGGAGAAGTCGTACTCGAGCGTAGAAGCATCAGAGTCGCTGCCGCCGACCTCTTCTTCTTCTACATCATCTACCCCGTGTAATAGGGCATCGATTTCATCTTGAGATAATAAATCACTCACCGTCTTCTACCTTACTTAGTCAATGCATTACTGCATGACAAACCCAGTGAACAATACGCGCTCAACTACATCGCTGCCCGTAATGTCCTTTAATGCTTTTTGTACTTCTGTTACTGCCTGCTCGCGAAGCTCAATTTTACCGGCTTCGGTAACCAGATCGTCTGCGTTTGAAGTACTAAAAGCCTGTAGTAATGTCCCTTCAATTAGCGGTATATGCATCTTCGCCAGCTCTTCATTGTCAGAACCGCGCACAAGCAACTGCACTTTTATCTGAACCAATCTGTCTCTTCCTGCGCCCGGTACGTTAAAAACAAATGGTCGCGGCATCGCTACGTAAAGCGCAGTGCCCATTTCAGCCTTCCCTGCTGCTGATGCTGGTGCACTTGCAGCCGCTGCGGCGGCATCAGTCTCGGCAAGCTGTTCGGCTGCTGGCTCATCAGCGCCTGCAAACATTAAGAAATAGGCTGCGGCACCGCCTCCTAAAAGAACCACAGCGATAATGATGATCAACATCATTTTGCCTTTCTTTTTGCCGCCTTCTTCTACTTGTAATTCTTCTTCAGCCATGTGTAACTCGTCAGTAATGCTCGGAAAAAACGTATTATCAAGGTTCCGTCAAAAATGGCAATGCCATTATTTGAGGAAAACAATATGTGTACGGGTAATTTTTTGCGTCTTCACGCTTCCTATTACCCTCTAATACCACCTACTGCTCACTCCTTTCATTCAAAACATAGCAGCGTTTACGTATTCTCTCTATGCGACCTATTGGTAATAATTCATACGGGATGTGGTTAAGCGTAAAAGTCTATGCCGCCCTTGTCCGCGCGCGAAATCGACTGTTCAATAACCCGCATGCCATCCGTGTCGTCTACACCGTCATTTTCTCCACGATCCCCAGCTCCCTGACCTTGATGACTGTTTCCTGCAAGTTGTTGGCCATTTTCTTGACCAGAAGAATTATCTTTCCTAACTTGGGCGTCGCCTAACTCAATACCCTGTTCTGAAAGCATATCCCTTAGCTTGGGCATAGCATCGGCCAATGCATCTTTAGCTTGCTGAGATTGCACGACAAAGCTCACGCTAGCAGCGTCACCCGCCACATTTACTCTCACCTGCATACTGCCGAGCTCAGGAGGATCTAAGCGAATTTCAGCCATGGTATTTCGCGCATTAACCATCCAGCGAATTTTCTCACTAAGCTGCTGCTGGCCGTCGCTCTTATGAATATTGACCGCTTTATCAAAACCTTCAAACTGCTGCTGAGTTTTTGACGCTTCAGCGCGAAGCTGAGAGTTTTCCTGCATAACCGATTCAGTTGGATTAACCAATCCAGCAATAGCGTGTTGAGCACTTGCTTGAGTTTGCGTCATCAAATTTAAGAATTGACTGGCTTGACCGTCTACACGCGCTGTCATTGAAGCAACCACATCAGCACTTACCGCAGCATCTTTTGCGGCATCGGCAACAATAGTTGATAAATCAATGCCAGGCTCTCTACCTTGCTGAACTTGTTGCTGAAACTCGTTGATGCCAGCGATAATGTTAGCCTTCACTGCTTGTTGCTGCGCACCACCTGGCAGAGCCGCGACTACACGCTCAGCAAACGCTTCCGTTGCCTTTTGCGCGCTTTGTGGCGATAGCTCACTTATCGCTGAAAGCAGGTCGCTTGAAATTTCTGTAGCACCAAAAGAATCAACTACCTTGGTTTGCTCGCCGCTGTTATCAACGTTTGACAGCCCCTCAGACGATGCTGATTTAGCGCCCTTTGATGCTGCTGCATTTACCGCCACATTGCCCGCAGCAGCTGCCTCTGAGGTTAACTCGGTCAATAACTCTTGAGCCTCGGCGAGATTGTCATCAAGAGATTTTGCCTGAATATTGTTAAGTTCATCTGCTAGAAGACTTAGTACGAGCGATTCATCGGCCGATTTTTTGCCGCTTTCAGGTAGCCCATTTAACGTTTCTAACATATCGCTTAATGCATTTGCGGCATCAGTGTCTGACGCTAGACCTTGTTCAGGATTTTCTGAGTTCTCAGTCTGCATGAGCTTGGCAATCAATGCTGAAAGCTCATTGTCACTTTTTACTTTTTTATATGAATTAGCATTGATATCAGTTTTCGCATTTGAAGACGCATTGTTCGCTTCACTATCACTTCCTCTCTGTTGGTCGTTAGCGTTGCCACCAATAAGAAGTGAAGTTAGTGTAGTGAGTGTTTGTTGTGCTTCAGACGACAGGGATTCGATGGCTAATTCACCATCATTGCTACTATTAAGTTGCGACAACAGATGAGCCATGACCGATGGCATATCGCTCGCATCCACATCCTCCGGAAGCTTCCAAAGTTTTCCGCTTTCTTTTATAGATACGACGTTAACTGCCTCGCCTGCAGCTTCAGAGATACCCTTATCTTCTGTGGTACCTGATTCACCTGAAGATTCATCACTTTCTCCAAAGCGATTAGCTACCGTCTCAACGTAGGCAATCCAGTCTGGCTCGCCATCGTCTTTGCTTGGCTTTCCGTCTGGCGTGCCAGGTGAGGTAATAACGCCAGCCTCAGCATCTTTTCTGCCACCTTCTCCAATGACATACTGCACGTCGATCACGTTTTTTTGTTCAACGGCGTCTTCAGCGTCGTCAATAACGAGATTGGTATTTTCACCGTCAGTTGAGGGCTGCGTTGTCGTTGCTGAACCTTGCGCAACCTCGTGTGCACCAAGCGTTGCATTTTCTTCTTGATTTGCATTATGGGAGTCAGCTTCAGACTCAGCTGGAATATCTGTGACTTCGTCACGAACAGGTAAATCCGTATGTCCCGCATCGCGGTCTTTACCATTTTTGATCGTGTCGCTGGAGACTGAAGATTGGGGAGCTGCTCTGTCCAAACGGCTTGCTGTTCGAGATTGAGCAACCTGATCTTCTTTTTCGTTTAAAACAATTTCTGACTTGCTCGATTTAGCTTCTTGATAAAGTCGGTTAAATGCTTGGTTATTTTCACTGTTCGCTTCTTGCTGAGTTCCAATACTCGTTCCAACGGCTTTCGCCGTACCAGAAGCTGAGAATGGTAATGCGGCAATGTCTGTTTTATGTGCGGCAACTTGTTGCATATTGTCCTACCGTCCTACATTTAAATCGTCTTTCACCAAGAAGACGTATCGTGGTGCGAATGATTCACGTGGCGTTTTCTTATAAAAAACTTGACGCCATTTCATCGCAAAGCCACCAACGCTTACTTCAATTACAATCACTTAGCATTACTTAGTCAGCATGTATCGCTATAATTTTTCGCTACGGCCCTTAGTCGCCCTCGCTGAATTTCAAACGCTATACTGTGTGATGAAACTCAAAGAAACGATGGTTTTCCGTAGTAGCGATTGCAAAGTAATTACGTCGCGCTAGTACATTATGAAATGGTTTTAGCAAGGGTTGAGCCAAAGTGGCAGAGGCTCGACTAATTATCAGAAAGGCGAGCGC